>DASZLR010000256.1:0-13006 GCA_035552275.1 Pseudonocardiaceae bacterium
ATGGCCAGGTCCATCGCCTCGGACGCCGCCCACAGGCCCAGTGCCCGGCCGGCGTCGAGCAGCACGCACGCCCCGGTGTCGGCCAGCGCCTTGGGTTCGGCCGTCGGCTCGACCCGGGCCTGCTCGAACAGCGGCAGGTACAGCCGGGTCAGGTTGGCCACGCCGTGCGACGACAGTCCGGCGAGGTCGCCGTAGCAGAGCGCGGCGGCGGCCAACTCGGCCCGATCGGCCGGTATGCCCCGGCCGGCGAACAGCCCGGCGACGAAGCCCACCAGGTCCGCGTGCCGGACCCGAACCACTGCGGCAGAAGACAAGGCGATCAGCTCCTGGTCATGCGTTGGTCCTCGGCGAAATGCCGCAGGAGGTTGGTAACGGCGGCGGCGAATTCGTCCAGTTCGGACAGTTCGGCGAACTCGCCGGCGGCGTGCGCGCGGTTGTCGGATAGTGATCCGGGGCCGAGGACCACGGTGTAGGCGTCGGGCAGGCCGGCGCACCAGATCGCGTCACAGGTGAAGGCCGGCTGGTCGTCCGGCCACCGTCGCAGACCGGACCGGTCCAGCAGCGCCTCGCCCCAGGGGTCCGTATTGGACAGTGCGGGCAGTCCGCGTTTGTGCCATTCGAGCTCGGTGATGGCAGTGGCGTCGGCGGCGGTGCGGGCGAATGCGCGGATGTCGGCGAACCGCTCGGCGAATTCGGCCAGTCCGTCCCGCAGCGCGGTGTCGACGGCGCGCTCGATGCCGGGGCCGGCGGCCGCATCGGCGTAGGGCAGGTTGAGCAGCAGCGTGCCCGAGCCGTAGACCTTGTTGTGCGATTGGCCGGTATACATACCCGCTACACACATCGCGCTGTCAGTGGTGGTCCCGAGCCGGTGGGCGAGGAACTGGGCGAGCCACCCGAGCAGCACGGTGGCGTTGTGGCCGGCTTGCGGCCGGTCATCGATGGCATCCTCGCCGGAAACCCGCACGCACGCGGTCATCGCGGCGGTCGCTCTGGGCAGGTAGCGCAGGCCGGTCGGCTCGCAGAACACGTTGAGCCGGCCGGTGAAACCGAGTTCGATCAGCGGTCGAGTGCCGATCGTGCCCAGCGCGCCACCCTCCTCGCCGGCCACCGCCTGGATCAACACGGTCACCTCGGAACCGATCGACGGATCGGCCGCGGCCGCGGCGCGAACGCCGGCCAGCAGCGCCACCGCCGGTCCCTTGGCATCGATCGCGCCACGACCGGTGAACCGACGGCCGTCGACGTCGGCCGGCCAGGTCCCGGCCACGGTATCCAGGTGCACGTTGAACATCACCGTGCGGCCGGCAGGTTGGGCCGGGCCGAGTCGCAACACCAAGCTGGGTTGCTGGTCCAGGAATCCCGGCCGGTCGGCCATCGCCGCACGGACCGCGAGCGGGGTGTCCGGTCGGAGCACGGCGCTCGGATCGGGCGGCTGGTGCCGGACGACCGCGCAGCCGAATTCCGCGGCCGCCGCCGCGTACCGACGTTGCGCGGCCCACAGTTGGCCGCGCTCATCGGTTTCCAATGGGCTGACGGTGGGCAGCCGCAGCAGGTCCAGCAACAGGTCGTGATCGGACCCCGTCAGCCCCGTCGGCACAGCCGGCGACAGAGCCGAAGACGTCCGAATGTCGGTCAACGGGCCAACATCCGGTGCAGCGCCTGTCCACATGCGACGAACGCGGACAGGGCGTCCTGGCCAGTGCCGATGCCGCCGGCGTGCGGCTGGCCGGCCACATGCGGCTCCAGCGACAACGCGCCCCGGTAGCCGGAGTCGAGCAGTAGCCGGAGGCAGTCGGCCACCCGCGCCTGTCCCGCGCCGGGCATGGTGTAGACGACTCGATCCCCTGTCCTGGTGGCGTCCTTGATGTGCACGTGCTCGACATGCCCGATCAGCTCAGCCAGCATCGCGTAGCCGTCATAGCCGTGCGCGACGCCGTTGCCGGTGTCGAACAGCAGACGCAGCGCCGGACTGTCTACTTCGGATAGAATCGTCATCGCTCGATCGGCGCTCGTGCCTGCCCAGCCGGAACAGTTCTCGTGCAGCAGAACAAGGTCCTGTCGACAGGCTTGCTCGGCGAGCCGACCCAGCCGGTCCACCACCTGCCGTTTCCAGTCCGGTTCGGACAGTCCATCGTTGGGATACGACATCACCCTGACGTAGCGGGCGCCCAACCGCTGGCAGCGGCGGGCCAGCACGGCGAGCTCGCGTTCGTCGTCCTCGAACGGAGTGCTGATCGGCCGTGCCCAGCTACCGATCCGGGATGCCACACACACCACCCGCACACCGGCCGCGTCGAGTTGGTCCGCCATCCGGCCGAACTCGTCGTCGTCCAGCTCGGCCAGCTGCACGCCGTCCACCGTTCGCAGCTCCATCGCCGACCAGCCGAGTTGGTCGATCGCGGCGAGTTGTCCAGCGAGGTCCGACGCGGCTTCGTCGCCGATGCCGGCGAGCGTGAGCGATGCGTCGGTCACCGCCCGCACCGCGCCTTCGCCGCGTCCAACAGCCCCACGACCTGACAGCAACGCTCGAAGTCCGGATCCGCACCGACGGGCTCGGGGCGCTGGAACCGTTGGTATGCCTGGCGAATGAACTCACCGAGGGCATCATCGGGGAACACTTCGGTGGTGTGCTGACCGGGCGCGCTGATCCGCAGCCGGGCATGGTCGTCGTCCCCGCCGCAGGCGTAGTGCGCCACGGCGGTGCCGTGCTCGAAGCGCAGCGCCATCCGCCGTTCGCGCACCGGCGAGGTGAGGTCGGACCGGATGGTGGTGCGCAGGCCGCTGGCGTGCCGCAGCGACAGGCTTGCCGTACCCATGTCCGGAATGACCCGCTGGCCGATGACCATGTCGGTGAGACCGGCGTCGACCACGGTCGCCGGACCGGCCAGCTGTAGCGCCACCCCCACCGAATGCGGCAGCTCCACGTCGAACGCGGTGGGATGGCCGGTGCTGGCCGCCGTCCGGGTGAACCGGGGCTTGCGCTGGATCACCGACAGCGACCGCGCGGCCCCCAGCGTGCCGAGCTCGACCAGGGTCGCGAGCCGGCGGGTGAGCGCGCTGACCTGCCAGTGCGCGACCACGACCAGCCGCAGCCGCCAGCGGTCGCGCTTGGCCGCGATCGCGGCGACCGAGCGGGCGTCACCGGCCAGTGGCTTCTCCATCAGGAAGTTCCGAAACCCCATCCGGGCCAACCGGTCGAGCGGCTCCATCCGCTGGGTCGGCGGAGTGCACAGGTGGACCACGGTGCGGTCCGGATCGCAGCGGAGCGCGGCATCGTCCAGGTCGCGCAGCAGCAGCGCGCCCACTCTGGTCCGGTAGGGCGCCGATCCGGGGTCGTAGCCGATCGGCGGGTGCTCATCGAACAGCAGCCGACCCTGAGGCGTGCGGCGCAGCCTGGCCAGCGTGGGCAGGTGCAGGCCGGTCCCGGCCCGGCCGAGGCCGACCACCAGTGACCGGAAAGGAGCTGTGACCGCTGCGCCGGCCGGCTCACTCGATGGCGCACCGGCCGGCCCGGACAATTCGATGGAGCTGGTCAACGGGAACCGCCTTCGCATTCTCCGGGTCGCACATTCGTAGGATTCTCAGCGGCCGGTATCGCTGTCAAGCGGGCCAGCGGCGGACAACCAGAAAGAGTGAATCCCGTTCGGTTCACGGGCGGGTAATTTGGCTCGCTGCTAACGTCGAACAGGCGTTATCGGAAAAGGCTGCTGGAAACGAGCGGTTGGAAACGATGGGCGGTACCGGATCAATGGCGCGTTCGGCGGCGGAAGTAACGCGGAACAGCCGGAACAACCAGCGGCCAGTTCCCTTCTTCACCCAGGCCGAGTCGTTCGCCGCGCTGTGGCCGCTGATCAGCGAGCAG
Source organism: Pseudonocardiaceae bacterium (assembly GCA_035552275.1). GTDB lineage: Bacteria > Actinomycetota > Actinomycetes > Mycobacteriales > Pseudonocardiaceae > DASVLX01. The sequence goes on from DASZLR010000256.1 coordinate 3,863, forward strand.
GTCAATGACGTCATCGACCGGGGCAAGTTCTCGCACGGGCACAAGGTCGCCGAGTTGGAGCGGGCGCTGGCCGAGTACACCGGCGCGGCCCACGTCATCGGCGTGAACAGCGGCACCGACGCGCTGGTCATCCTGCTCCGCGCCGCCGGCATCGAACCCGGCGACGAGGTGATCGTGCCCGCGTTCAGCTTCATCGCGTCGGCGTCGGCGGTGGTGCTGGCCGGCGGCCGACCGGTGTTCGCCGACATCGAGCCGGACAGCTACGCGCTCGACCCGTCGGCGGCCGCCGACGCGGTCACGGCACGCACCCGATTCCTGCTGCCGGCGCATCTGTTCTGCCAGCTGGCGGATCTGGACGGCTTGGTCGAGCTCGCCGACCGACGGGGGCTGACCATGGTCGAGGACAGCGCCGAGGCGATCGGGATGCGCTGGAACGGACGACACGCCGGACGGTTCGGCGCAGGCGGGGTGCTGTCGTTCTTTCCCACCAAGACGCTGGGCGCGATCGGTGACGCGGGCGCGGTGCTGACCGACGATCCGCACCTCGCCGCCGTCGCCGACGCGCTGCGCCACCACGGCCGGGCCGGCCACACGATCAATCATTTTCCCGGTATCGCCACGCCGACCGCCTATCCCGGGATGAACAGCAAGATGGACGACCTGCAGGCCGCCGTGCTGCTGGCCAAGCTGACTCGGCTCGATGCGGAGATCAGCCGCCGGAATCACCTGGCTGACGCCTACTCGGCGCGGTTGCGGGGCTGTCCCGGAATCCGCCGGCTGCCGGCGATGGTGCGCCGAACCGCGACCACCAACCGCGTCTGTTACGTCTATCTGATCGAGGTGGACGCCCGCGACGAACTGGCGGACTGGCTGGCCGGACAGGGCATCGGGACGGAGACCTACTATCCGGCGCCGCTGCACCTACAGCCGTGCTTCGCCGATCTCGGGCATCGGCCCGGCGATTTCCCGGTCGCCGAGGCGGCCTGCGCGCGGACCCTCGCCCTGCCGCTCTACCCGGACCTGACCGACGCCGAGGTCGACGTGGTCTGCGCGGCCGTTCGCCGGTTCTTCGGGGAACGCGGATGAACGCGATCGACCTGCCGTTCTTCCCCACCGATCAGTTCGATGAGGATCGTGAGGTGCTGGTCGACCTGGTCCGGCGGATCGGGCTGGCGCCCAGCCAGCGGTTCATCCTCGGCGAGCAGACCGCGCGATTCGAGGAACTGCTGCGCGCCGAGTTGGGCGCGGCCGACGTGGTCGCCTGCGGCAGCGGCACTTCCGCGTTGACCCTGATCCTGCGTGCGATGGACATCGGCCCCGGCGACGAGATCGTGGTGCCGGCGTTCGGCTGTGCGCCGCTGGCCTCGGCGCCGGTCAGCGTGGGCGCGACCCCGGTGTTCGCCGATGTGGACCCGTGGACGATGGTGGCCGACCCGACCGCCGTCGAAGCCGCGATCACCCCGCGGACCAGGGCGATCATGCCGGCGCACATCTTCTCGGTGCTGGCCGACATGCCGGCGATGCGGCGGATCGCCGGCCGCCATTCGCTGCGGCTGGTCGAGGACTCCGCGGTCGCACAGGGCGCGGTACTCGACGGCGTGCCGGCCGGGCGCTGGGGCGACGCCGGAGTGTTCTCGTTCGTGCAGGTCAAGTCGTTCGGCGGACCGGGCGAGGGCGGCGTGGTGGTGACCGGGGACGCCGAACTTGGTGCGGCGGTGCGGATGCTGCGCAACCACGGCCAGGACGGTGCGCGCCGGTTCGTCCATCACCGGATCGGCTACAACAGCCGGTTTGACGAACTGCTGGCCGCGTTCCAGATCCACCGGCACCCGACGCTGGGACGGCGACTGGACCGCCGGGCGCGGATCGCCGAGTACTACACCGACCGGTTCGCCACGCTGGCCGATCACGGGGTGCTGGCGCCGCCGCCGGGCCGTGCCGGGCGCTGCTACTACGTCTACACGCTGCTGGCGCGGCAGCGCGACGAACTGCGTGATCACCTTGCCGCACAGGGCATCGGCTCGCACGCCTACTATCCACTGCCGCTGCCCGCCCAGCCGGCGTTCGCCCGGTTCGCCGCCGTCGGCCAGCGTTGGCCGGCCGCCGACCAGGCCAGCGCCCGAGCACTGTCCATTCCGGTCTATCCGCAGCTGCGCGACGCCGACGTGGAGCGGATCGCGGACGCGGTGTGCGCGTTCGTCGGCCGGTCAGTCAGTCCGGAGCGGATCGGCGCCCGCCCATGACCACTATGGACAGAACTCGTGAACGCGGCGATCGGCCGAATACCGCCATCTGATCCGTGATCTGCCACGCAGCAGAGAAAGGGCGAAACCATGCTGGCTGTCCTCACCATTGGCGTCGTGGTCGGTGTAGTCGTCGTTGTCGGTGGCCTGGTCTACACAACCCAGCGGTTTGTGCCGCATGCGGTCCGGGCCGAGCACAATGATGTCGCCGGATTTGTCTATGCCGTACTCGGCGTGATGTTCGCGGTGACCCTGGCCTTCGTGGTGGTGAACGAATGGGAGGCCATTTCGACGGCGAAGAACAACACGTTCACCGAGGCCAACGAACTCGGCGCGCTGTACTGGGCGTCCCGCGCGCTGCCGGCGGCCCAGGGCCGGGACCTGGAGCGAACCACCCAGCAGTACGCCGACGTGGTGATCGACCAGGAATGGTCGATGCTCAACGACGGCGGGTCCAGCACCGAGGCGACCAACCTCGTGTACCAGATGCGGGACGAGATCAACGCGCTGCCCACCGACTCCGCGCGGAACCAGACGATCTACGACCAGTCACTGGACCACATCAACAATCTCGCCGCCGCCCGGCGCGCCCGGCTCAACGAGAGCGGCGACGAGGTGCCCGCCATCCTGTGGGCCACCCTGATTCTCGGCGCGGTGCTGACCGTCGGCTACACATTCCTCTTCGGACTGTCCAAGTTCTGGTCGCATGTGCTGATCGCCGCGCCGCTGGCCGTGCTGGTGGTGCTGGCACTGGTGGTGATCGGGGTGATGGACCATCCGTTCGGCGGGGTGGTCGCCGTGCAACCGGACGCCTTCCACATCTTCCTCAGCCGATTGCCCGCCCAGCGTTGAGGACGGCCCGGTGAGTGATCCAGCCGACCAATTCCCGGCCATCGGCGGCCAGCACCGGCAGCCCGGTGCCCTCGGCCGTGACCAAGCCGTGCAGCGCGTCGGCGACCGTCGAATCCTCGGTGATCTTGGGCGGCATCTGCGCCAGATCAGCGACCACCCGATCGGTGGACTCCGGATCGCCCAGCGCCTCGGCGAGCGCGCGGGCGGTCACGCACCCGTGGTAACGCTGGTCGGCGCCGATCACCGGGAGCACACCATTGGCGGAGAGCCACAGCGCCTGACTGGCCGCCTCGATCGGGGTGTCGGCGGCCAGCGGCTCGGGCAGCGGTTCCATCACGGTGTCGATACGCAACCGGCCCAGCCGGCTGTGTCCGGCCGGGGCGGTCAGGTCGACGCCGCGCCGGGTGAGCTTCAGGGTGTAGATCGTCTCCCTGGACAGCGCCCGGGACGTCACCGTGGCGACGACGATCGCCAGCATCAGCGGCAGGATGATGGTGTACTCGCCGGTGAGTTCAAAAAGGATGATCACCGCCGTGATCGCGGCGCGGGTGGCGCCGGCGAACGCCGCGCCCATGCCGATCAGCCCGTACATCCCCGGCGCCGCCGTCGTGGCCGGAAACATGTGGTGCGCGACCATTCCGAAAGCGGTGCCGCCCATCGCGCCGATGAACAACGAGGGCGCGAACACCCCGCCGGAACCGCCGATGCCGATGGTGAGGCTGGTCGCCACGATCTTGCCCACCATGAGGATCACCAGAAACCACAGCACATATCCGCCGTCGATGGCGTGTGCGAGCACCGGATAGCCGACCCCGTACATCTCCGGTAGCGCCAGCAGCAACCCGCCGAGCAGCAGTCCGCCGACGGCCGGCCGCAGCCATTCCGGGCCGCGCGCGGCGCGCCAGGCCCAGTCGCAGGCGTCCTCGATCCAGTACAGGACGTGCGTGAACGCCACTCCGACCGTGCCGATCACCAGGCCCAGCACCGCGAACAGCAGGTACTCCCAGCCGCTGCGCAGCGTGAACGCCGACAGGTGCAGGAACGGCTGGTTGCCGAACGCGGCGCGGCCGATCACGCTCGCGGTGACGCTGGCCAGCACGACCGCGCCGAAGGACTCGGCGGCGAAGTCACGGAGAATGAGCTCCATCGCGAAGAACGGTCCGGCGATGGGCGCGTTGAAGGTGGCCGCGATGCCGCCGGCCGCGCCGCAGGCGACCAGCACCCGAAGCCGACCCTCGGGCACCCGGGTGAGCCGGCCGAGGCTGGAACCCCAGGCCGAGCCGATCTGCACGATCGGGCCCTCCCGGCCGACCGAGCCGCCGCCACCGATGCACAGCGCCGAGGCCACCGCCTTCACCACCGTGACCTGCGGCGGAATCCGGCCACCGCGCTCGGCGACCGCGTACATCACCTCCGGCACGCCGTGCCCGCGCGCCTCCGGAGCGAACCTGGTCACCAGCGGCCCGTAGATCGCGCCGGCCAGCACCGGGGACGCCAGCACGAACCACATGCCCAGCACCGGCAGGTGCGGATTGGCGGCGTGCCCGGCGGCGGAGTAGTCATCATGCCCGGACAGGATCCGGGTGAATGTGGTGATGAGCCAGCGGAACACGATCGCGCCGCCACCCGCGCCGGCGCCGATCAGTACGGCCAGCGCGACCAGACCGCCGCCGCTGGCTCGCAGCCAGTCCATCACCGGAGTGCGCGCCGGCACCGCCAGGGACCACCGCCTGCCGCGCCCCGGTGTCTCGGCCGGTGTCTGAGTCGATGTGTCCGTCGCTACCTCGGCTGTCATCATTGCAGTATGCAATGGTTTGTCGGGTATTTGAATGTGAGATCAGCTACCCCGGTCAGACGATCACGCCAGAGCGTCATGTTCTGATTGCTACGGTGTTCGGTCGAGACGAGTGGCGGCTTCGCTGAGCGGGGACGATGACATACAATGATCAACGGGAGCCGGGAGCCGGGAGCCGGGAGCCGGGAGCCGGGAGCCGGGAGCCGGGAGCCGGGAGCCTTCCGCCCGACACCCACCTTGATCCCCGCTGGGACACCATTCGCAGCACACACCGGGTGCTCGCCATCGCCCGCACCCGCACCGCCGCGAACCGGCTGATCGACGTCCTCACCGTCTTCGACAACGATCAGCGGGTCGACGTCTGGTTCACCGTCATCGCCGGGTCGGCCTTCGCTGACGGCCTCGACGCCGCCCTCCGCGCCGCCGGCCAACGGGTCGTCGCCTGGGAACAGGCGCTGCGCACCGAATTCCAGCTGGCGATCTCGGCCAGCGACAAAGGTGACCTGCAGCTGATCGACGCGCCGCTGGTGATGGTGTCGCACGGCGTCGGGTACCACCGCTACTCGATCCCGCCCAATCCTGACGCGCCAACGGAAATCTCCGGCATGTCCAGCACGGCCCTGGGACACGCTCGAACCGTCGTGGTGGCACATCCTGCCCAACTCCGCACGCTGCGCCGGGTGTCGCCCGCCGCCGCCGACCGCGCCCTCGTGGTCAGCGATCCCTGCTTGGACCGGATGCTCGCCAGCCGCCGGCTCGCCGACCACTACCGGGAGGCGCTCGACCCGCGCGATCGACAACTGGTCCTGCTCAGCTCCACCTGGGGCGAGCAATCCCTACTCGGCCGGCACATCGACCTGCCGGCGCGGCTGCTCGCCGAACTGCCCACCGACCAGTACCAGGTCGCCATCGCACTGCATCCCAACGTCTGGGCCCGGCACGGCGCCGAACGACTGCGATCGTGGCTGCGCCTGGCGCTGGACGCCGGCCTCCTGCTGATCCCGCCCGAGGAAGGCTGGCGTGCCGCGCTCATCGCCGCCCGAGCCGTGATCGCCGATCACGGCTCGGTGCTGTGCTACGCGGCCGCGCTCGGCAAGCCCCTGCTGATGGCCGCCGACGGCGGTCCCGAGGTGGTGCCCGAATCCCCGATGGACCTGCTACGCCGCCAGGTGCCGCGACTGCGTCCGGACCGGCCACTGCGCGCTCAACTGGAACAGGCCATGCACGACCACGACTCGGATCGGCACACCGCGATCACCAGCACGATCTTCACCGAACCGGGTCAGTCATCGGTCCAGTTGCGGGACGCGCTGTACGGGCTGATGCGACTCGATCCGCCCGCGCACCGCGCCCGAGTCCGTCCCCTTCCGGTGCCCACGATCGACCGGCAGGAACCGACCGCGTTCACCGTGCACACCCGGATTTCTCCATCAACGCACCCCATCGTGGTTCGCATCGCCCGATATCCGTCCATTCTGGACGATCTCGATCCGCCGGCGGACGGCGCCGGCCCGCGCCACCTGCTCATCCACCACACCGAGCCGGATGAACGACTCACGCAGAGCGCCGCCGTGATCTTCCGGACCAAGATCGGACCGGGGCGGACCTGGGCCGCGGAAACCCTGGCCCGCTACCCCGGCTGCCGGATCGCCGGCTGCGCGCTGGCCGCCGATCGGCTGCTGATCCGGCTGCGCGACGGCCTCGACCTCCATGCCGCGATCATCGCCGGCCCGCCGTCCGCGGACCTCGCGCTGTGCGCCGCCGCCGTTTATGGATGTTTCACCGCGGGAAAGGACCTGCGCGAACTCAGCCGGCTCACGATCGAGGCCGGCACCAGCAATGTCACGATATCGTTGGCCGTAACATCAATCGGCGAGCAGCCGGGCCCGTAGCGTCACCTCGTGCGGGCTGCCCATCGCGGCGTGCCGAGCCGCCGCCCGTTGCAGATACTGCCGCTCGGCCGGACGATCACCGCGCCGCAGGGCCAGATCGGCCGCCAGTTCCAGGGCGTCCGCTTCGGACACCCATTCGCCGTGCCGCTGCGCCAGATCGAGGGTGGCACGCAACGCCTCGTCGCACTGCCGGTCCCGACCGGCGGCGAAGCACACCCGCGCCGTGCTCAGCAGAATCCAGCCGAGCACGCCGTGTTCACCGTCCATCGGCTCGATCAGCTCGCGGGCACTCGCCAATGACGCCAACGCCTCGTCGTATCGGTCCAGTCCGAGCAGCGCCTGGCCGACCAGCAGCGACATCAACGCAATCCCGCGCGAGCGTTCCAGCCGTTCGTTGATGGCCAGTGCGTCCCGGAAATTCCGCAGCGCCGACTGGTAATCCTGTTGGCGCAACAGCACATTCCCGGCGAAGTCGAGCACCGACGCGAACAGCCGGTCATCGCCCAGCCGCTCGACCAGATCGCGGGCCGCCGACAGTTCGGCGTTGGCCTCGCCGTACCGGCTGTTGTCCTGATGGCCCTTGGCCAGCAGGCAGCGGCAACGGATCTCGGCGGCAACGTTCCCCTCGGCGTGCGCCGCCCGCACCGCGAGCGCGCCGGCCTCGGTCCACGATTCCAGTGCCCGGCGCCGGTCGTAGAGCGCGTACAGCGCCTCGAACAGCTGCCACACCTCGGTGTGCCAGTCGCGTTCGGCCGCCGCGCGCAGCAACCCGAGCAGGTTCACCTGCTCCCGTTCCAACCAGTCCAGGCCGCCGCCAGGCAGAAACGGCGCCGGCGCCGCGTCCCAGATCGCGGTGTGGTCGGCGATGCGCAGTCGCGCGCGGCCGGTGGCGTCCGCGTCGGCCAGGAACGCGCCTCGGGACCACCAGTCCACCGCCCGTCGCAGCACGATGTTCCTGGTCTCGGCCGAATCCAGCTCGGCCGACAGCCGCAACGCGTGCGCCTGGGACAGCCGGTGCAGGGCGATGGTCTCGTCCTCGCGTTCGTCCACCAGGCACGCCCGGTCCAGTTCGTCCAGCTCGCGCCGGGCCACCGAGACCGGGATATCGCAGATCGCCGCGACAACGGCGGCGTCGAAATGCGAGCCGACCAGCAGCCCGGCGTACCGGTACACCTGGGCGGTCCGCTCCGGCAGGTCGGCGTAGGCGAGGTCGAAGGCCGCGCGCACCACGGGTTTGCCACCGGCGGCCAGCTCGTCCAGGGTCTGCACGGCGTCGGCGAGCTCGCCGGTCAGCCGGGAGACCCGCCAGCGCGGATGACCGGCCAGCCGGGCCCCGACCACCCGCAGCGCCAGCGGTAGATATCCGCACAACCGGGCCAGCTCGGCCGATTCCGCGGACTGGGCGGTCACCCGGCCGTCCGCGCACATCTCGGCCAACAGCGCGACCGCGTGCTCCGGCGACAGCGGATGCAACCGCACGTCCAACGCGCCGTCGACGAGCAGTTCTTCCAGCACACCGCGTCCGGTGGCCAGCACCATGCTCGCCGGCGAGTTCGGCAGCAACGCGCTGACGTGCGCGGCATCGGTGACGTCATCGAGCACCACCAGCACCGGCCGCTCCGTGGTCACCGATCGATAGAGGTTCGCCCGGCCGGCGAAGTCCGCCGGAATGAACCCCTGCCCCACACCCATCGCCGCCAGCCAGCCGGCCAGCACCTCGGCCAGCCCGACGCCGCCGTGATGGCGCAGTGGTGCGAGATCCGCGTACAGCACGCCGCCGGGGAACCGCTCGCCCACAGCCGCCGCGACCTTGTACGACAACGCCGTTTTGCCGACGCCGGGCAGCCCGTGCAGCAGCACCACCGGCGGCCGGTCGCCGGGTCCGCGCGGCCGATCGATGACCTGCCACACCAGCGCGAGCTCGTCGTCGCGGTCGACAAAACCACGCGGCGGGGCCGGCGTCTGACGCGGGATCGTCGTCCACGTCTCAGCCGCGAACGTCACCGATCCGATTGTCTGCGCCTGGACGACCTGGGACGCCATGCCGGACAACTCATTGTGCACCGACTCGTGATCGCTCACGATGCCCCCTTGCTCGGCAACACCGGGTCACGATCACAGTACTGGACGGCGCCCGCCCACTGTCAGCCCTGCCAGCCCCCGCTAACTCTCGACAGTCTCGGCGGCCAACAACTCGTCCAGTTCGCGCACGGCGTCCCGGAGCTTGCCGGCGAAGGCATCCATCTGGTCGGCGACGGCGGCCGGCGTGCTCAGGTACAGGTTGAACCGGTCCGGCAGCAGCACATAGCCGACTCCGACGCACCGGCTGCTGGTCGACCCGAAACCGAAGTACTGGATGTTG
>DASZLR010000257.1:0-3445 GCA_035552275.1 Pseudonocardiaceae bacterium
ACATGGGTGTCGACCTCGGCTCGACCACGGCGAAGACCGTCATCCTCGACAGCGGCGGGGAGATTGTCGCCGCTGAGGTCATCCAGATGGGCGCGGTGAGCCGGGCGGGCCTGACTCGCTCGGTGACCGCGGCCCTGCGCGCCGCCGACCTGGACGAGTCGGACATCACCGCGACCATCGCCACCGGATACGGCCGGCGCCTGGTGCCCGGCGTCGGCCGCACCTTCACCGAGATCACCTGCCACGCCCGCGGTGTAGCGGCGATGTGTCCCGGGGTGCGCCTGGTGGTCGACATCGGCGGCCAGGACAGCAAGGCGATCCAGGTGGACGAATGGGGGCTGGTGGACAACTTCACCATGAACGACCGCTGCGCCAGCGGCACCGGACGGTTCTTCGAGGTGCTGGCCAGGGCCATCGAATGCGAGGTGGACGAGTTGGCCGGCCTATCGCTCACCGGCGACGAGGATCTGGAGGTCAGCAGCATGTGCGCGACCTTCGCCGAGACCGAGATCGTCTCCTTGCTGGCCCAGGACGCGCGCCGGGAGGACATCGCCGCCTCGGTGCACAAGGCGGTGTCCGCCCGGACGGTGGGACTGGTCGCGAAGGTGGGCAAGCGACTGCCGATCGTGATGACCGGCGGCGTCGCCCGCAATGCCGCCGCCGTGCACTTCCTGTCGGTGGCGCTGGACGCCCCCATCACCGTGCCGGCGCGACCGCAGATCACCGGCGCCTACGGCGCGGCCCTGCTGGCCCGCGAGGGCTCACCCCAGCCGGACGTCGCCATCCCGACGATGATTCCGATCCATCCGGTATCGCCCTGACATCGCCGCGATCAGCGCCGATCGACCTAGATACTCTACACATGTAGCCACTCGGTGCCTTGCAATGTCCATCCTAATGGTCGTACCATTGCACCGTTCTTTCTGGCTTCGCTACATGGAGGTAGAGATGGCCATCGCACCCGCGCCACTGACCACCTCGTACTGGCCGGCGGTCGAAAGCGGTGTGGTTCGCGACGTCACGGTCGGCGACCTGCTCCGCGAGGCGGCGGCCACCGTGCCGGATCGCCTCGCGCTGGTGGACGCGGTCGCGGACCGCTCGGCGCGACGGAGTTGGACGTATGCCGAGTTCCTTGCCGACGCCGAGCGGGCCGCGCGAGCGCTGCTGACCCGCTTCGCACCCGGCGACCGGATCGCGATCTGGGCACCCAACAGCGCGGACTGGGTCGTGTTGCAACAGGCCATCGGACTGGCCGGCATGGTGCTGGTGGCGATCAACCCGGCCTACCGGGCACGCGAGCTGGAGTACCTGCTGAACCAGTCCGGCGCCGTCGCCCTGTTCCACGTCGACTCCTACCGCGACTTCGACCTGGCCGGACTGGTCACGGAACTACGACCCAAGCTGCCACGGCTTCAGGCAGCGATCTCCTTCGCCGACTGGGAGTCCTTTCTGGACAGCGGCGACGCTCGGCAGGAGTTGCCCCCGGTAGCGCCGACCGACCTGTTGCAGATCCAGTACACCTCGGGCACGACCGGCTTTCCCAAGGGCGCGCTGCTGCATCACCGGGGCCTGATCAATGCGGCCAGCGGGGTGTCCGAGCGGGCCGGAATGACCGACGGCGGCGTCAACGTCAACGCCATGCCGATGTACCACATCGGCGGCGGCGCGGTCACCTCGATGGGCACCCTGGCCAAGCGCGGCACGTTCGTCATCCTGCCGGGCTTCGACCCCGCCCTGGTGCTGGAGGCGTTCGAGACCTACCGAGGGACGCACAGCCTGTTGGTGCCCACCATGTTGATCGCCGTGCTCGACCACCCGGACCGCCCGAAGCGCGACCTGTCCAGCGTGCGGACCATCATGACCGGGGCCACCACGGTGCCCGCCGCGCTCATCCGCCGCACGGTCGCGACACTCGGCTGTCAGACCACCATCCTGTTCGGACAGACCGAGATGCACGGCGTCGTCACCCAGACCCAGCTCACCGACTCCCCCGAGGACCAGGCGGAAACCGTGGGCCAGCCGCTGCCCCGGGTCGAGGTCAAGATCTCCGACGCCATCACCGGTGCGGCGGCGCCGCTGGGCGAGCAGGGCGAGATCTGCTGTCGCGGCTACCAGAACATGATGGGCTACTACCAGTTGTCCGACGCCACCAGCGCCACCATCGACGCCGACGGCTGGCTGCACATGGGCGACCTGGGCACCATGGACGAACGCGGATTCGTCCGGGTCACCGGACGGCTCAAGGACATGATCATCCGGGGCGGCATCAACATCTACCCCCGGGAGATCGAAGAGACGCTGCTGACCCACGACGCGATCGCCGAGGTAGCCGTCGTCGGCGTCCCGGACGACAAGTGGGGCGAGCAGATCGCCGCGATCATCCGGCTCGCCACCGACGCGCGGCGACCAACGGTCGAGGACCTGCGGACCTTCTGCCGGGCACTGATGTCGGCGCACAAGACGCCGGCGTTCTGGAGCTTCGTCGACACGTTGCCGGCGACCCCCACCGGCAAGATCCAGAAGTTCGTGCTCCGTGACCAACTCGCCACCGGCGTCCTGCCGGCGGAGACCCACCAGCCCGAGCCGCAACCGCAGCCGGCCGGACACCGGACCACGTGAGAGGGCAGATGCATTTCGGACTCAGCGAGGACCAGGCGGCCATCCGCAAGGCCGTTCGCGACTTGGCGCGGGCCGAGATCGCCCCCGGATACCTCCAGCGGGCCAAGCGGACCACCTTCCCGTGGGACATCCACCGACGAGTGGCCGACCTGGGCGTGCTCGGTCTGCTGGCCGGCCGGGAGCACAACCCGTTGGACCAAGAGGACCATGTCGCGGCCGGTCTGGCCGTGGAGGAACTGGCGTACGCCGACTTCAACGTGGCCAACGCCGTCATCCCGGTGCTGCTCATGTCGGCCCTGATCAACGCGCACAGCTCGACGCGGGTACGCGAGGAATGGCTGACGCCACTGGTGTCCGGACAGGTGTGCGTCTGCTTTGGACTCACCGAGCCAGGTTGCGGGTCCGACGCGGCGGCGCTGCGCACCAAGGCAGTGGCGGACGGCGACGGCTACCTGATCAGCGGCGAGAAGACCTCGGTCACGATGCTCGCCCACGCGAGCGCCATGATCGTGACGGCTCAGACCTATCGGGACGGCCAGCCCGCCGGCGTGTCCGCTTTCCTGATACGGCTGGACAGCCCCGGCATTGTGACGTCGGACATCCCGGACACCGGTTGGCAGACCATGGGCCGGGGAGTCGTCCACTTCGACCAGGTTCGGGTGCCGGCCGACGCGCTGCTCGGCGCCGAAGGGTCGGCGTTTCGCAGTGTGCTCAATGGCTTCGACTTCACCCGGCCGCTGCTCGCGCTCACCGGTATCGGCTGCGCTCAGGCGTGTCTGGACGAGACGGCCGAGTACGTCCGCACCCGGCAGGCTTTCGGCGCGCC
>DASZLR010000258.1:0-16696 GCA_035552275.1 Pseudonocardiaceae bacterium
CCAGCCCGAGACCGTCCAGATAGGACATCATCCGCTCGAAGCCGAACAGCGCGCGTGGCCCCGGAAACGCCATGCCGGCGGCGAGGGCCGGATACCAGGGATGGCAGTGGGCCAGTTCGCGGGAGCGCACGGCGATCTCGCGGAGCGCCTTCGACCATTCCATGGTGTCCGGCATGTCCTCCGGGTCGATGCCGAAGTCGACCATCAGCTGGTGCAGCTCGTCCTTGTTGCGCACGTACCGGTACAGCGACATGGTGCCGGCGCCGATCTCGGCGGCGACCCGGCGCATCGACACCGCGTCGAGCCCCTCGGCGTCGGCGATCGTGATGGCGGCCTGGGCGATCCGCTCACGGCTGTAGGCGGGCTGCCGGCCGCGACCGGTGATTTCCGGCCGCATCCAGATGACCGTGTCTCGATCGTCGTTCGGCACGCCCAACATCCTAGTTGCATACAGCGTACTCATCGGGATAGATTGGTGCGTACGACGTACTCATCAGAGGGGATACGTCAGCAGAGGGGATACGGAGGGGATCATGGGTGAACCGATCGTGGTCGCCGAGGGCCTGCGCAAGCGGTTCGGCGCGACCGAGGCATTAGCAGGACTGGATCTACAGGTGGCCGAGGGCACCGTCTGCGGGCTGCTGGGCCCCAACGGCGCCGGCAAGACCACCGCGGTGCGAGTGCTGGCCACGCTGCTGGCGCCGGATGCCGGGCGGGCCGCCATCGCCGGCCACGACGTGGTCGCCGACGCCGACCGGGTGCGGCACCTGATCGGCCTCGCCGGCCAACACGCCGCGCTGGACGAGAAGATCACCGGCCGGGAGAACCTGGAGATGTTCGGCCGGCTGTACCACCTGTCCGGGCGGGCCGCCCGGAGCCGGGCCGGTGAGCTGCTGGACCGGTTCGATCTCAATGCGGCCGGCGACCGGCTGGTCAAGACCTACTCCGGCGGCATGCGCCGCCGGCTGGACCTGATCACCAGCCTGATCGTCACACCGCCGGTGCTGTTCCTGGACGAGCCCACCACCGGCCTGGACCCACGCAGCCGCAACGAGATCTGGGCGACCATCCGGGCTCTGGTCGCCGACGGCGCCACCGTGCTGCTCACCACCCAGTACCTGGACGAAGCCGATCAGCTCGCCGACGATATCGCCGTGGTCGACCATGGTCGGGTCATCGCCTCCGGGCAGCCGGCGGATCTCAAGGCCGATCTCGGCAGCCGGATCGACGTCGTGGTCAGCGATGACCGGTCGCTGCCGATGGCCGCCGAGGTGCTGGGCCGGCTCACCGGCGTCCCCGCCGACACCGACCCGACGCAGCGGATCGTGCGAGTGGCCGCGCCCGGCTCGGTCCGGCTGACCCTGCCGACGATCGTGCGCGAGCTCGACACCGCCGGCGTGCTCGCCGACGACGTCGCCGTCCGACTGCCCACTTTGGACGAGGTGTTCCTGCAACTGACCGGCCGGCCCACCGAAGAGACAGCCGAGACGGCGGAGACTGAGCTGACTGGGAGCGTGCGGTCATGACAACGCTGGACACCATCGCGCCGCCGGCCGCCGGCGGCTGGCGATGGACGCTGCTGGACGGCTGGACCGTGGTCCGTCGCAATCTGCTGCACCTGCGGCACAATCCGGGCGAGATCGTCGCGATGCTGGTGTTCCCGATCGTGATGATCATCATCTTCGGGTACATCTTCGGCAGCGCGATCCCGATCCCCGGCGGCGGCAACTACCGCGAATTCCTGCTGCCGGGCATGTTCGCGATGAGCGGCGCCGCCGCCGTCGCGGTCACCATGCAGAAGGTGGCCGCCGACAACGGAACCGGGGTGATGGAGCGGTTCCGGGCGATGCCGATGGCCCGCTCCGCGGTGCCGTTCGGGCAGACCGGCGCCGACCTGTTCACCGGCGCGCTGGGCCTGATCGTGATGGTGGCCTGCGGGCTGGCGACCGGTTGGCGGATACATCACGGGCTGCCCTCGGCGCTGGCCGCGTTCGGGCTGGTGCTGCTGTTCGGCTACGCGCTGAACTGGGTCGGGGTGTTCTGCGGGCTGATGATCCGCAACGAGGAGACCGCCGAGCGGCTGGGTCCGCTGTTCCTGCCGGTCACGATGATCTCGAACACCTTCGTGCCCACCGGCGGCATGCCGGTCTGGCTGCGCACGATCGCCGACTGGAACCCGGTGTCGGCCGTCGTGGCGGCTTGCCGGCAACTGTTTGGCAACCCGGGCGTGACGGCGGCGACCTCATGGCCACTGGAACATCCGATCATGGCGACGGTGGGCTGGTCGGCGGTGCTGCTGCTGATCTTCGTGCCGCTGGCCGTGTACCGATACCAAACCGCCGGCCGCTGACGACCGTCCGATAGCGGTGGCCGGGCCGGCAGCAGCGCACAACGCGCCGGCCCGGCCACCGTCACGCGGACGCAGGTGTCATCGACGGGGGCGGTTGCCCGGCTTGACCGGGGTTGAGTAGCAGCGGTACAGCCGTTAGCGCTAAGCCAAGATCCGCAGGTCAGCGCGCTGTGCGGAGTTGGCGGCGGTACCAGAGGATGATCGTGGTGGGCCGGGGCTGCTTTCCCCCGGCGGTTCCCACCCGCCTCGTGTTGCCGGTCAGCCGGGCAGCAGGCCCGCCTCGATCAGGGCGTTGAGCGCGAGCTGGGCGTAGCGTTCCGGGACGGCGATCTCGCGGGGCCGGAGTGGTGCTCGAAGGTTCGGCGCAGCACCCGCAGCACGTCCTCACGGCTGGCCGCGATCACCGGTGTGTCCACCACCGCTTCGTTCTCGACCTGAGTGTCGTCGTGTTCTTCTCATGGGGGTCACCAGCCGGGTCATCACGCCGACGTCGGCACCGGGGTTGGCCGCCTGGCAGATGTGGGCCGCTGCTTCCGCCTCGGCCCGCACCGTGGCGGCGTCGCCCTCGGCGATGAACTTGTGCTGCCGCCAGGTCCACTGCCGTTGCGCGGTCACGCCGACACCCGCGAGGTCTGTTCGGCGCCGCGTGGCGGGTCGACCAGCTCGACGCCGATGGCCACCACGCCGAGGGCTTCGCGCTCGGGCGGGTAGATCTGGCGAATGTTGGCCAGTTGCTCGGCGCGGGTCGCGGTCGGGTTCACCGAGGCCACGTCCTCGTGGTCGAACATCTCCTCGAAGCTATCGTAGCGGGCCACACTGGTCACGCGGGTGAGGACTTCCTCGTCGCGGCACTTGAACCGGATCAGCGAGCCCAGGACGATCTTGCGGCGGCTGGAGTCGTTGACCCGGATCTCCGTGGTCTTGCGGCCGGCAGCAATCAGATCGAAATATCGCTTATATATCCCCATTTCGTGGGCGCGTGGGCGGGTGGCCAGGTCGGCGGCTCGTGCGGTCATCAGGCGTCCCAGTTCCTTGACGGTGAGCGTGCGGAAGAAGTGCTTCGGGTCGGTCAGCCCTCACGCGGACGCAGACGCCATCGACGGGGGCGGTTGCTCGATTTCACTGTCGGCCGCCGATCGTCTCAACGGACCCTGCCAGACGTCGAGCGGATTCACGTTCAGCGCGCGGGCATAGGCGTCCAGCACCCGGGCACTGGCCTTCTTCTTGCCCCGCTCGATGTTGTACAGCGAATTGCGATTAACTCGCACCCCCAGTTCGGCCATCCGCTCGGCCAGCTGTCCAGCCGTCAGACCATAAGCGTCACGCAGCACACCGATCCGGACCATCGGCCCCAACGGTTCACCCGCCGGCATAGCTTCCCTTCCCTGACGCCCGCGCGAATCCTGGAGCGTCGCTCACGCGAGTAGACACAGTGATGGCGCGGCCGACGCCGGGGTCGTCATCCCCGGCGCCGGCCGCTGACCTGTCCTCCTCACACCGTCCCGCGAACGGCCATCGACGCCTGCTCCCGATCGCGCGCCTGCCGCAACGCCGCCGGCGCCACCTCCAGGAACTGCCGCAACGACGGCTGATCGAACACCAACACCAGCGACTCGTCGGACCCGAAATAGAACACGATCTCGCCGGGCATGGCATGACTGGTGATCGTCGTGCCCTCGTCCACCTTCGCGAAACACGCCGCCGTACAACTCATCCCGATCTCCTTCTCCGTATGAACTTCCCAATCCCCCACCACCGCCGACCACGACGGCGCGACCTCACCGGCGGCCGCAACCACGCCCAACAGCGCGGACAGCAATGACCCGGCGGCGACAACATCGAATCCGCCACCACCACAACCCCGCACACCGCGCGGTACTCACCACGGCCGGCCTCCATCCCCACCGACATCCACTCATCGGTCACCGCGTGATCCAACCGATCCGTCACCGACCGAACCCACGTCCTGTGCACCCGAGCGACCGTCGTGGACATCGGGTGCCTCCTTGTCGTGGCGGCTGGTCGTTGACAAGAAAACCGCAGTTCACGGCTGCGATACACCCCAGCGAACCGTGATCTTGTGGGACACTTCATCCCGGTTGAACAGGTACGTTCCACCGGACATCGATCCGGCGCTACCGTCTGTCCACACAGGAAAGGAGTGGTGGTCGATGCCCTCGCCCGTACGCAGCGTCCGACAGGAACAACGCGAGCTCTCAGCGACTCTTCGGGATCAACACAAGACGTGGGTGGAGATCGCGGCAGTGTTCAGCCAGCGATACCACGTGAACCTGCGCGCCGCGCTCCGGATGGTCCACGACTGGAGCCAACGCGACGCCGCGGATCAGTGGAACCACCGATGGCCGGCCGAACCCAAGACGTTCAAGAACTTCTCCTACTGGGAGCTATGGCCGGCCCCGACCGGCCACGCCCCCTCGCTGGGCGTACTCACCAAACTCGCGGAGCTGTACGAGTGCGGTGTTTCGGACCTGTTGGCCGATTGCGGCGACTTCCGGTCCCGCGACGCCGCCCACCGTGACACCCGGCAACTGGCCGAACTACCCCAACTGGTCACCGACAGCACTCACAACGACGTGCCACAGGTCAAGGACCTGCTACGGAGATTGGAGTCCATCGACGTGCATGAGCTGGCCAACTTGACGGCCTCATGGGCGGACAAACTCGGTCATCGCGCCAACCGTCGATCTCTGCTACTCAAGCTCAGCGCGGGTCTCTCGCTGGCTGCCGCGTCGCCGATCGTTGGGGACAGCCTTTCCACGCCGCACGGTGGCGTGGAAAGCGCGCCACCTGGGGACATGTCTGGCATCTGGTACAGTCGATACGTCTACCCGAGCAGCGGCCGCAAAGCCAGCTTCACCGGAGAACACTACGTGGCGATACGACAACAAGGAAACCGACTGCTTGGGGAAAGCATTCCCGCCGAGAACGGCTCGGTGTTGCGGCTCGATCTCTCGACAAGCGGCCTCGTCGTGACCGGAAACTGGTCCGAACGAACTTCGCCCCTCGGGTACTACCGTGGCGCCACCTACCACGGCTCGCTTCAACTGGTACTCGATCCTATGGGCAAGGATATGAACGGCCGATGGGTCGGCTTCGATAAACAGTTCAATGTCAATAGTGACGTATGGGAACTCAAATGGGTGGGCGATCTGTCATCGAAGAACATTCGGGACTACCATTTTCGAGTCTGATCGAGCTATGCCACGCCACCAGCAACCGGCGCGACCCGATCCGCCTCGATCAGCGCGAAGATCCCGTACATCATCTTCGCGACATACACCCATTCCAGCCGCACACCATGCCGCGACTCAAACGACTCGATGAAGCTGTCCAGTTCGATTGACCGCCGCGCGAAGCCACCCATATGAAAATCATACTCGATCGACCAATTGCCGGTCTCCGAACCGAACGCCGCCCGCTGCAAACCAGCGACATCATCAGCCAGAAACTGGCCACCCTTCAACGCCGAAAAACCCAACGCTCGCTGACCATCAGCAAGCCAGCCGCCAAACCGGCCAACGTTCCACCCGTGCCACACGGACAGCACGCCACATCGAAACCCGCGCCGATCTCCTGACCCAACTCGACACAGCCTCGCAACGCAAGACTGTTGCTGCCGCCCTCCGGTATCAGATAGAAGTCACCAAACTGATCACGCAGGTCATCCAGCACCGCCGACGACGTCTTCTGCCGGTAGGTCGAACGATCCAGGTAGACCAGACGCATACCCTTGGTCGTCGCGTACTCAAGTGACCAGTTCAGCAGATCATGTTCCTCGCCACGAATAACGCCGATCGTGTCGAACCCAAAATACTGTCCAGCGGCAGCAGCAGCAGCGCGAATATGGTTCGAGTAAGCCCCGCCGAAAGTCAACAACGTCGTCGCGCCCATATCACGCGCCGCCGCGATATTGTATTTCAGCTTACGCCACTTGTTACCAGGAATCTCCGGATGAATAAGATCATCCCGCTTCAGGTACAACCGCACGCCACGCCGCTCCATCGCCTCGTCACGCAACTCGACCAGAGGGGACGGAATCCGCACGTCGATACGGCCAGGCCGGTACACTGAACAAGCATAACTGACGTCGGGCTCGCTACGCCGTCTGACCGGGGCGTGGCGCGTTCGACGACGTCCGACCGAACCCACGTCCTGTGCATGTGCAGCACGGTGGGCAAGGATCAACCTTTGACGATTTTAACCGCCAGATCAATCCGATTGGAGACAGCGTGACAGACCCTGCCACTGGCATCGCCGCTTTCGGCTACGAACTCGGCGTGCTCAAACGCATCCGCCGAGCCGGATGGTGGCAAGCCGGGGTCCGCGATCCGGAATCCGTTGCCGAGCACAGCATGCGAGCGGCGCAACTCGCCGCCCTGCTCGCCGCTGAAGAGGGCGCGAATCCAGACCGCGCAGCCTACCTCGCGCTCTGGCACGACACCCAGGAAACACGCACCGGCGACCTCCCACACACGGTCAAGCCCTATCTGACCAAACCCGACCCGCGCGCCATCACCCACGATCAAACCGGCGGACTCCCGCCCGCTGGGCGCGACTCCGTTCGCGCAGCCGTCGAGGAATATGAGAACGGCACCACGCCAGAAGCGCGCTGTGCCCGCGATGCCGACAAACTGGAAATGCTGCTCCAAGCCGTCGAATACCGGGACATCGGCGTCCATCGCGTTGACGGCTGGATCGACAGCGCCCGCAAGAGCCTCGCCACCGAAACCGCGCGCCGAGTTGCCGAAGCGGCCGTCACCCTCTCACCTCTGGCCTGGCGCGATCGCTGATCCCGACGCTAGCCGTGTCACTGTCCGCCGCCTGTCCCGTCGGCGACTCGTTCACGGAGCCGCGGTGGACGCTACCGATTCCTCGGGACGCAGGTCGCTGATCAGCGTGGTCGGATCCAGGATGACGCCTCGGTGGCGCAGGTTGCCGTCGATGACATTCCAGATGGACACCTCAAGGAACTCGATGAGTTCCGCCCGGCTCATTCCATCGGGCCGGGCCAACCACCGGTTGACGGTGTTGTCGACCAGTCCGTACAGCGCGTTGGCGACCGGCTGGGCCAGCCGTGGCGCCACGCCGAGCCGAACGCAGGCGCTGCTGAGCAGTCCGGCGACCGTGGCCATGATCGCCGTTCGGGTGCCGGTGACCGTGGGCGAGCCCCCGCGTTGCCGGCTGGCGGTTCCCAGGCCGACGTACTGCTGCAGCGCGGGGTGGTCGGCGCACCACCCGACATAGGTGCTGGCCGCGCGGTGTATCGCGTGTTGGAGGGTGCCGTGCGGGGCGAGGGTGGGCGCCAGGTCGGTCATCAGTTGCTCGACGATTCGGGCGCGTAGCTGCTCCTCGAAATCATCTCGGTCCTCGAACAGGCGGTAGACGACCGAGCGTGGAATGCCGGCCCGTTCGGCGACGTGGCGGACTCCCACGTTGACCCCAGACTCCTCGATCGCCTCGATGCCCGCGTCGAGCAGCTGCCGCTGGCGGTCGCTGCGATGGCTGTCCCACCGCGCGGCACGGCCATCGCCGGTGTCCTTGCCCGCATCCGCGGAACCTGTGTCCGGCATGTCGAAACAGTACCGACGCACTCCTTGACTGGACACGGTGTCCAACATACTCTGCATTGGACAGGCTGTCCAGGATACTTCGCTCAGGCGGGAGCGGCATGACCAAGCGTGTTTTCGTCGTCGGCGTCGGGATGACCAAGTTCGAGAAGCCCGGCTCTCGGGACTGGGACTACCCCGACATGGCCCGCGAGTCCGGCGCCAACGCGCTGCGGGACGCGGGGCTGGACTACGACCAGGTGCGGCAGGCCTACGTCGGCTATGTGTACGGCGAGTCGACGTCTGGCCAGCGGGCCGTGTACGAGCTCGGCATGACCGGCATTCCGGTGGTCAACGTCAACAACAACTGCTCGACGGGATCGACGGCGCTTTTCCTTGCCGCGCAGGCGATTCGCGGCGGCAGCGCGGACTGCACCCTCGCGCTGGGCTTCGAGAAGATGCAGGCCGGCTCGCTCGGCGCCACCTTCGAAGACCGCGAGCAGCCGATGATGCGCCACCTGCTCGCGCTCGCCGAACTGCAGGAGTTCGCGCTGCCGCCGGCTCCGTACATGTTCGGCGCCGCCGGCAAGGAGCACATGCAGCGATACGGCACCACGGCCGAGCAGTTCGCCAAGATCGGCGTCAAGAACCACCGGCACTCGGTCAACAACCCCTACGCCCAGTTCCAGGTGGAGTACTCGCTGGCCGAGGTCCTCGCCTCGAAGAACGTCTACGGGCCGCTGACGAAGTTGCAGTGCTCGCCGACCTCGGACGGCTCGGGCGCGGTCATCCTGGCCGACGAGGAGTTCGTCGACCGGCACGACCTTGCCGACCGGGCGATCGAGCTGGTCGGCCAGGCCATGGTCACCGACCTCGCCAGCACGTTCGAGGACCGCAGCGCCATCACGCTGGTCGGCGCCGACATGACCCGCACCGCCGCCGCGCAGGTCTACCAGCAGGCCGGGATCACGCCGCACGACGTCGACGTGATCGAACTGCACGACTGTTTCTCGGCCAACGAGCTGATCACCTACGAAGCTCTCGGGCTGTGCGCCGAGGGCGAGGGCGGCAAACTCATCGACAACGGCGACACCACCTACGGCGGCCGGTGGGTCGTCAACCCGTCCGGCGGCCTGATCTCCAAGGGGCACCCGCTGGGGGCCACCGGCCTCGCGCAGTGCAGCGAACTCACCTGGCAACTGCGCGGCACGGCCGGCAAGCGGCAGGTCGAGGGCGCCGCGCGGAAGTCCGGCGTCGCCCTGCAGCACAACATCGGCCTGGGCGGGGCCGTCGTCGTCTCGGCCTACCGTCCGGCCAATCGCTGACACCGCCGCGCGAACCACCCGCCCGAACCGTCCTCCACACCGACCGTCCACCCACACACCCAGGAGTTCTCATGGCATCCGTTTCCGTCTCCGTGGACCTGCCCATCTCGCCCGGCGAGGCGTGGGCCAAGCTCACCGATCTCGGGGGTTGGTCGGAGTGGCTGGTCATTCACCAGGCCTGGAAGGGCGTTCTGCCAGAGCCCTCGGAGATCCGGGTCGGCACGCAGATCACCCAGGTCGTCGCGGTCATGGGGATGGCCAACAAGATCGACTGGACGATCAACGAGTTCAACGCGCCCAAGACGGTCACCATCGCCGGGACCGGGATGGCCGGCGTCCAGATCGAGTTCACGCTGCGCGCCGAACCGGTCGGCACCGGCACCAGCGCCACCATCGACGCCTCCTTCACCGGAGCGATGATCGTCGGCCCGATCGGCAAGGCCGTCGCCAAGAGCGCGCAGGCCGATCTCGCGCAGTCGCTGGCCACGCTCGCCGAACTGCTCGCGGCCTGACCCCGCCGCCGAGGATCACCCAGGGACGAGGACACCACCATGACCGCGACGTTCGACATCAGTGAGCTGGGCTCGTGGACCGACAGCGAGACCTTCGAGGTCACGGCCGAGCGGATCGCCGACTACGCCGCGGCGACCAACGACCCGATCGAACGTCACCGGCGCGGCGAGATCGCCTCGCCGCTGTTCGCGGTCGTGCCGGTGTTCCCCGCACTGGCTCCCGCGGCCCTGGCGGTCGCGCCGGCCAACCTGCTGGGCAGGCTCGTCCACGGCGAGCAGGACATCCACTTCCACCGGCCGATCCGGCCGGGCGACGAGCTGGTCGTGCGGGCCCGGCCGACCGGTTGCGCGAGCCTGCCCAACGGTTCCACCGTGACCGTCCACGCGCAGACCCGCACCGCCGCCGGCGACCTGGTCAACGAGCAGTGGATGACCGCGTTCTTCCGTGGCGCCGACGCCGGGGTGACCCGTGGCGAGCAGGCGCCGCCGCACAAGTTCGACGACGCCCTGCGTGCCGGAACCCCGGCCGCGTCCGTAGTGGCGCATGTCGACGAGAACCAGACTTTTCGATACTCCCCCGCATCCGGCGATCCGATGCCGATCCATCTCGACGCGGAGATCGCGCAGCTGGCGGGGCTGCCCGGAATCATCAACCACGGCCTCTGCACGATGGCCTTCACCTCGTGGGCCGCGCTCGGTGAACTGGCCGACGGCCGCGTCGAGCGGCTGCGGCGGCTGGCCTGCCGATTCGCCAAGCCCGTGCTGCCAGGCCAAGACCTGACCACGACCTTCTGGCGTCGCGCCACGGTGCCCGCCGGCATCACGGCCTACGCGTACGAAACGACCGCCGGCGACCAACTGGTGATCCGCGACGGCCTCGCCGTCATCGGCGACTGACCTTCCCGCACCCTGCCCGCACTGCCGCGGCCGAGCTTTCTGGAGATCCACCCCATGGGAACCCTCGACGGACGAGTCGCCATCATCACCGGCGCCGGCCGCGGCATCGGCCGCGAGCACGCTCTGCTGTTCGCCCGCGAGGGCGCCGCCGTCGTGGTCAACGACCTGGGCGGGGCGGGCGACGGCACCGGCGCCGACACCGGGCCCGCCCAGCAGGTGGTCGACGAGATCACCGCGGCCGGCGGCCGGGCCGTGGCCAACACCGACAACGTCGGCGACTGGGACGGCGCCCGCGCACTGGTCGAGCGCGCCGTCGCCGAGTTCGGCCGGCTCGACGTGCTGGTCAACAATGCCGGCATCCTGCGTGACGCCTTCATCGCCTCGATGCGGGAGGGCCAGTGGGACGCCGTCATCGCGGTCCACCTGAAGGGACACGCCGCCTGCCTGCACCACGCCGCCGCGTACTGGAAGGCCCGGGCGAAGGCGGGTGAGCCGGTCAATGCCGCGGTGATCAACACCGCCTCCGCCTCCGGCACGTTCATGCCGAACGCGGGGCAGGCCAACTACGGGGCGGCCAAGGCCGGCATCGCCGCGCTGACCCTGGTAGCCGCGGCCGAGCTGGAAAGGTATGGCGTGCGGGTGAACGCGATCGCGCCGATCGCCCGCACGCGGCTCACCCTCGCCACCCCGGGCATGGGCGCCCTCTTCGCCGCCGAGGTGCCCGAGGGCGAGTTCGACGCCTTCGCGCCGGCCAACATCTCGCCGCTGGTCGCCCGCCTCGCCGCCGCAGACTGCGAGCTCACCGGCAAGGTCTACGCGGTGCAGGGCGGCGGGATCTCCGAACTGGCGGGTTGGCATGACGTCAACACGATCGAGAGCGAGGGTCCCTGGATGATCCCCGACCTCGCCCGCAGGCTCGGCTGAAAGGACCGCGACGATCATGGTGCACACCCCTTACGACCTCGGCATCGGCCTCAGCGATGAGCACACCGCGCTGGCCGAGGCGGTCCGTGGCTTCGCGGATCGCGCGATCACGCCGCAGCTCGTCCGCAAGGACATCGACAACGAGAGCAGCGACAAGTTCCCGGGGTTCTGGCCCGCACTGGTGAACCAGGACCTGCTCGGCCTGCACATTCCCGAGGCGGACGGCGGCGCCGGCGGCGGCCTGCTCACCCTCGCCGTCGCGCTGGAGGCACTGGGCCGCACGGTCGCCCCCGGACCGTTCGTGCCCACCGTCCTGGCCTCGGCGTTCCTGTCGGCGGCCGACCCGAAGTGCCGCGTCGAGCTGCTGCCCGGACTGCTGGACGGCTCCCGGGTGGGAACCGTCGCACTGGGTGAGCCGGTGCCGGCCGAGCTCAGTGACGGCGGCCTGCGGCTGCACGGCGTGTGGGACGCCGTGCTCGTCGCCGAGCACGCCGACCTGATCCTGCTCCCAGTGCGCCTGGCCGGTGAGGTGCGGTGGGTGGCGGTGGACGCCACCGACCTGACCCTCACCCGGCAGGACAGCATCGACCTGGTCCGTGGCTCGGGTCGGGCCAGCGCGGACGGGGTGCTCGTCCGCCGCGAGCGGGTGCTGGAGGGGCTGTCGCAGCGCCGGGCCCGGTCGGTGGCCGCCGTCGTGCTGGGCGCCGAGGCGGCGGGTGTGCTGTCGTGGTGCGTCGCGACCGCCGCGGAGTACGCCAAGATCCGGGTGCAGTTCGGCCGTCCGATCGGGCAGTTCCAGGCCGTCAAACACAAGTGCGCCGGCATGGGCATCGCGCTGGAACAGTCCCGCGCCGTCCTGTGGGACGCCGCCGCGGCACTGGACAAGGGCGACGACACGGCGGACTTCGCCGCGGAGATCGCCGCGCTGATCGTGCCGGACGCCGCCGTGCGGGTCGCCGCGGACTGCGTCCAGGTCCACGGCGGGATCGGCTTCACCTGGGAGCACGACGCCCACCTCTACTACCGCCGCGGCCTGGCCCTGCGCGCCCTGCTGGGCAGCCATGAGCAACGCGCGGCCCGGGTCGCGGAGCGAACCCTCGCCGGCGTGGTTCGCCCGCAGGAGTTGGAGCTGCCGGCCGAGGCCGACGCGATCCGGGCCGCGGTCCGCGCCGAACTGCAGCCGCTGCGCGGGCTGGACGAGGACGCTCAGCTGGTCGAACTGGGGGCCGGTGGCTGGGTGCAGCCGCACCTGCCACGGCCCTACGGTCGTGGCGCGGGCCCACTGGAGCAGATCATCATCGCCGAGCAGCTCAAGGCCGCGGGGATCGCGCTGCCGCAACTGCTCATGGGCGGCTGGGCCGTGCAGGCCATCGTGGCGCACGGTAGCGAGCAGCAGAAGCGGGAACTGGTCGTGCCGACCCTGGCCGGCGAACTCGTCTGGTGCCAGCTGTTCTCCGAGCCCGGCGCCGGGTCCGACCTGGCCGCCCTCTCGACGAAGGCCGAGAAGGTCGACGGCGGCTGGAAGATCAACGGCCAGAAGATCTGGACCACCGTGGCCCAGTTCTCCGACTGGGCGATGCTGATCGCCCGATCAAACCCAGAGCGTCCCCAGCACGAGGGCATCACCTACTTCGTCCTGGACATGAACACGCCCGGCGTGACCGTGCGGCCGCTGCGCGAGATGACCGGCTCGGCCCTGTTCAACGAGGTGTTCCTCGACGACGTGTTCATCCCCGACGAGAATGTGGTCGGCGCCGTCGGCGATGGCTGGCATGTCGCCCGCACCACGCTGGCCGGTGAGCGGGTCGCGCTGAGCCAGAAGATGGAGGCCTACGCGACCGACCGCGACCTGATCACCTTCGTCACCGGTCGCGAACTCACCGAGGCGGCCCGGCACCAACTCGGCGAGTTGATCGCCGAGAGCCAGGCCGTCGACCTCATCTGCGCTCGGGTGGTGCTCAAGCAACTGTCCGGCGCCGACGTCAGCACCACGAGCAGCGTGGGCAAGCTGCTGGCGATGGGTCTGGGCCAGAAGATCGCCGAGTACGTCGTCGCCCAGCTCGGCCTGGCCGGGACCGTGGCCGTTCCCGGCCAGCCCAGCGACAAGGCGATGGAGCAACTGATCGCCGGCCGCGCCACCACCATCTACGGCGGCACCACCGAGGTGCAGCTCAACGTCATCGGCGAGCGGATGCTCGGGCTGCCCCGCGACGCGGCACCGGGCAGTGGGCGCTGACCAGCGAGATCAAGCCGCTGACGGCAAGGGAGCGTGCTGGAGCGCGTGCGACGACGCGCCACGCGCCCACGCCTGGTCTGCCAGCGGATCCCGTGCCGCACAAGGGGATTCGGTGGTACTCCGCCGTTCGCGGCGACCAGGGGTGCGGACGAGTTCTGACGTCGGGTTGCCCCGGCGGAGCGCGCGCAGCGTGGCGGCCGGTTCCACGGTCACGCCGGCGGCGTTGTGCGGGACACGTTTTTGCTGGACTCCCGCCACCTGTTCGCTGAACGAGATCATGCCGGCGGACCTACGCTGGTGGGTATGGCGGGGAACCGACCGGGGCCGCTGCTGCTCTGGCCGTACTACGCCTTCGGCGGGCGCCTTCCGCGGCGGTACGCGCAATGGGTGTTGCACGACCTGACCGGCCGCTACTGGCTGCTGCGCCACCAGATCCGCACGTTCGTCCAAACCCTGCCGGCGTGGCTGTTCCTGCTGTTGCCCGGTCCACTGTCGCTGACGGCGCTGCTGCCGGTGTTCGTGATCCTGGGCGCGGAGTACATGGCGTTCTCGTTCGCCGATGAGATGCGCGACCACCGCCTGTATCAGCACGGTTTCGCGCCGGACATGGTGCTGCCCCGCCGCGATCACGGCCGCGATCGCAACGAGGACGGCGGCGGATAGGCGAATTACCCAACGCTGCTGGTTTCTGGTTTCGTGCGGGATGATGCGGGCATGGCTGGCGTGATTGATGTGTGGATGCAGCATCCGACGCTGCGATTTCTGCGGCACGAGATGTTCGAGTCGTTGCGCCGGTGGACCGGCCAGGCGGTACCCGACGAGGAGCCCGCGGTCGAGTGGACCACCGCGGCGATGGACGCGGCCGGCGTCGACGTCGGTCTGCTCAGCGCCTGGCACGCGCCGGAGGGCCCGCTGATCGGCAACGACGAGGTGGCCGCGTTCGTCGCCAAGGCCCCTGATCGGCTGGCCGGGCTGGCCGCCGTGGACCTGCGCCGGCCGATGGACGCGGTGCGCGAACTGCGGCGGGCGGTGACCGAGGACGGCTTCATCGGCCTGCGAGTGGTGCCGTGGCTGTGGGAGCTCCCGCCGACGGACCGCCGCTACTACCCGCTGTTCGCCGCGTGCGTCGAGCTGGGCGTGCCCTTCTGCACCCAGGTCGGGCACACCGGGCCGCTGCGGCCGTCGGAGACCGGCCGGCCGATCCCCCACATCGACCAGGTCGCGTTGGACTTTCCCGAGCTGGTGATCGTCTGCGGGCACATCGGCTACCCGTGGACCGAGGAAATGGTGGCCGTCGCCCGCAAGCACCCGAACGTCTACATCGACACCTCCGCCTTCACGGTCCGGCGCTACCCGGACGAGTTGGTGCGGTATCTGCGCCGCGACGGGCGGAACAAGGTGCTGTTCGGCAGTAACTATCCGATGATCCAGCCGGTCCAGGCGTTGCGGGATCTGGACCAGCTCAAGCTGGACGACGACTCGCGTGAGCTGTTCCTGGCCGGCAACGCCCGCCGCGTCTTTCGGATGCCGTCCTGAGATTCGGCGGAGCGTGTCCGTCCACAGCGGACGACCAAAACAATGGTCAAGAAGGTTCGTCACTTCCTGCCACTTTCAACATATAGCGCGCTGGGGGGCTTGTGGCAAGACCCGGGTCGTGCCCCAGAATCTCCAGCCGAAGCCAGAAACGGCGGAAATCAGGGATTCGCACCGCGCGGAGCAGCTGGCCGAAAGCAAGCTTGTTCGAATGAGGGGGCTTCATGATGGACGTGATCATCGCCGGCTGCGGACCGACCGGTTTGCTGCTGGCCGGCGAGTTGCGGCTGCACGGCGTGCACGTGCTCGTGCTGGAGAAGGAGACTGAGCCCACCCAGCACGTCCGGTCGCTGGGCCTGCACGCGCGCAGCATCGAGGTGATGGACCAGCGCGGTCTGCTGGAGCGGTTCCTCGCGGTCGGCAAGCAGTACCCGGTCGGCGGTTTCTTCGCCGCCATCACCAAGCCGTCGCCGGATCGGCTGGACACCGCACATCCGTACGTCCTCGGTATCCCACAGCCCAGCACCGAGCGCCTGCTGGCCGAGCACGCCGCCGAACTCGGCGCCGAGATCCGTCGCGACGCCGAACTGGTCGGGCTGAGCCAGGACGACGACGGGGTCACCGCCGAACTGGCCGACGGCACGCGGCTGCGCTCGCGCTACCTCGTCGGCTGCGACGGCGGCCGCAGCGCCGTGCGCAAGCTGCTCGGTGTCGGCTTCCCCGGCGAGCCCACCACGCGCGAGTGGCTGCTGGGCGAGATGGAGGTGACCGCGCCGCCCGAGGAGCTGGCAGCCGTGGTGGCCGAGGTCCGCAAGACCGAGAAGGGGTTTGGTGTCGGGCCCTACGGAGAGGGGCTGCACCGCGTCGTCGTGCCCGCCGAGGGGGTGACCGAGGACCGCGCGGCCCCGCCGACCCTTGACGAGGTCAAGCAGCGGCTACGGGCGTTCGCGGGCACCGACTTCGGCGTGCACGCACCGCGCTGGCTGTCCCGCTTCGGCAACGCGACCCGGCTCGCCGAGCGATACCGGATCGGCCGGGTGCTGCTGGCCGGCGACGCCGCGCACGTCCACCCGCCGATGGGCGGCCAGGGCCTCAACCTCGGTGTCCAGGACGCGTTCAACCTGGGCTGGAAACTGGCCGCCGAGGTCAACGGCTGGGCGCCGGAGGGGCTGCTGGACAGCTACCACACCGAACGGCACCCGGTGGCCGCCGACGTGCTGGACAACACCCGCGCGCAGTCCGAGCTGCTGTCCAGCGAGCCGGGTGCCCAGGCGGTGCGCCGGCTGTTGTCGGATCTGATGGACTTCGAGGAGGTGAACCGGTACCTTATCGAGAAGATCATCGCGATCGGG
>DASZLR010000259.1:0-6865 GCA_035552275.1 Pseudonocardiaceae bacterium
CCCACCACATCCACCAACCGACCGTCGGGTTTGAGGGTCGGCAACGACCGCGACCCGTACTCGCCGCCGATCAGGTCCAAGACCACATTGACGTCGCGGACCGTCGTGCCGAAATCGACCGTCGAGTAGTCGATCAGCTCATCCGCGCCCAGGCCACGCAGGAAATCATGGTTGGCCGCGCGAGCCGTGCCCAGCACATACGCGCCGCGTGTCTTGGCGATCTGCACCGCGAGATGCCCGACGCCGCCGGCGGCCGCGTGCACCAACACCCGCTGCCCAGCGACCACCGAATCCAGAGCCTGGAACGCGGTGAGCGCGGCCGTCGGCAACGCGGCGGCCCGCACCCGGTCCACGCTGCGCGGCGCCGGCGCCAGGACATCGACCGGGGCGACGATGTACTCGGCGTAGCCACCGAGCCGCTGGAACACCATGCCGTACACCTCGTCGCCGGGCCGGAAATCCGTCACCTGCCCACCGACCTGCTCGACCACGCCGCGCACGTCGAAGCCCAGCGTGAACGGCGGATCGCCGAGCCGGCGCACTTGTCCGGACCGCAGCTTCCAGTCCGCCGGATTGACCCCGACGGCCGACACCGCGACCAGCACCTCGCCCGGCCCCGGCTCGGGCCGGGCGACATCCACCAGTTCCAACACGTCCGGGCCACCGAAGGCCCGCTGAGTGATCGCTCGCATGTCGACCATGGTGCGTCAGCCGGTATCCATTGTGAAGAAGGCACATTCCTGGTACCCAGGTACCTGATGGATACCGTCGACTGCCAGGACTCGCCCCGCTGGGCCAGCACACCGAACCTGGTCGAGAGCTATGTCCGCGACTGTCCGGCCCGCAGCGTGCTCACCGTGCTGGCCGACAAATGGGTGCTGCTGGTACTGGCCACGCTGCGGATGAGCGGTGGACCGGTCCGGTTCAACGACCTGCGCCGCCGACTGGACGGCATCACCCAGAAGATGCTCACCCGCACCCTGCGCACGCTGGAACGGGACGGGCTGGTGAGCCGTGCGGTGTATCCGACGGTGCCACCGAGGGTGGAGTACACCATCACCGAACTCGGCACCGGCATCGGCGCGCTCACCAACGCCATCGGTTCCTGGGCCGAGGAACATCAGGCCGAAGTCCTCAAGGCCCGCACCGAGTTCGACCACCGCGCCGCCCGACCGCCCGAGCCGATCAGCCGGCAGTACTGATCGGACAACGCCAGGCCGAATCCATGACGTCCGGGTCGGCAAGATCACCAGCGAGCTGACCGAATCGACGGAGATCATCGACAGTCACCTCAGCCGCGGGTACGTCTCGAATCGGAGTGTCGGACAAGGATTACCACCTCCTCATCGCAGCCCGTCCAGTCGTTGCCTTCGGCACAATAGAACCATGACCGAACGCCAACCGCGGGGCACGCACTTCGAGCCGGCCGGCCGGGCTAACTCGAACTCGCCGGAACGAACGGGCAACGGCCCTCGGCGCGGCCGCACGCCTGGAGATCGCACAACCGGCAGATCCACCGGGTCGCGCCCGGACCGCGTTTCAGGCCGGCCAGCAGCTTCGCCACGACACCATCCAGGGCCGCCCGCTCCGCCTCGGTGAGCGTGGCCAACACCCCGCCCAGCACCTCGCCACGAGCGGCCGACACCCGCTCCCCGACCCGTTTCCCCTTGGCGGTCAACGAGATCGTGACGCTTCGTCCATCGACGCCCGGTTCGCGGGTCAGGTAGCCGTCGGCCGCCAGCCGGTCCACCAGCCGCACCGTGCCCGAGTGGGTCAGCCCGAGCACCTGACGCAGCAGATCCACCGATGGACCGTCGAGGAACTGGCACAGCGCCGACAACGCGGTAGCCGCCGTCAGCGAACGGC
Organism: Pseudonocardiaceae bacterium; assembly: GCA_035552275.1. Lineage (GTDB taxonomy): Bacteria > Actinomycetota > Actinomycetes > Mycobacteriales > Pseudonocardiaceae > DASVLX01. The sequence continues at coordinate 1,867 of DASZLR010000259.1, forward strand.
CGGCGGCCTCGGCGACCGAGTCCGTCATCCGGTCGGCCACGACCAGCGACAGCGCGCCGAGCAGGTTCGCCGTGTGATCCCGCTCAGTCAAGGTCAGGAGAATCGGCTGGGTCGGTGAAGTCGTAGTCGAAGACCATGGTGGCCGCCGGCCCGGCAGAGGCGTCCGCGACCGTCGTCCCACCCAGTCCGCGCAGCTCACCGGTGCCCGACCCGGGGACCACGGTGGACGTCCAGCGCGCCGCTCCACCCTCGAACACACCGGAGCCGTGCAGCACGAAGCCGCCGGTTCGGCCGGACAGGGTGCCTTCGATATGGCTCTGGCCCAGATAGCTGGCGGTGCCGTCCGGGCGATAGCACATGACGAACTCGGTCACGCTGCGTCCGTCCAACTCCCCGGTCAGTTTCTGCGCCACCGTCGCCTTGGTCAGCTTGCCGCCGCCGGGAAGCTCCGCGTACGTCCGCTCGTCCCAGGACTCGTTCTCGGCGCTGATCATCGCTCTCTCACTCATCACCCCACGGTAATGTGTGACGCATACATATGTCTAGGGCCGCCTAACTTCGATGCGGCAGGTCAACGATCCGACAGGGAATATCGGTGTTCTCGTCCACGTGGTAGCTGGCACACACCCGGTGGTAGCCATCGGCGATCTGCGCCGGCACACCATGCACCAGATCACCGCGCACCAACAGCACCGGCGACAACGCCTTGCCGCTCTCGATCTTCCGCAGATCGGACGCGACATGCGCGTTGTCCTGGGGCAGCAACGCCAGTCCAGCCGCCCGCAACATGTCCTTCGCCTTGTAGGTGCGCACCGCACTACGCCGCAACCGATCCACCAGATCATCCACTTCGGACACACTGCCCACCAGCGACAGATACGACTGCGCCGCCGGATAATCGTGCTCCTCCGGATCGGACTTCCAGGCCACCTTACTCACCAGCATCACCTCTTCGTATCGGCGCGAAACGCGTCCAGCGCCTCGCCGGCGGTGTCAAAGAACCCATCCGACCCCACCGCCTTGGTCAACCCATACCGGTCGAGCTCAACGCGCACCGGCTCGATCACCCCGGACAGCACGAACCTCGTGCCATGCCCGGCCAGCCGCTGACGCAGTGACGTCAGCACCGCGGCCGCCGTGTAGTCGACGTCGCCGATCGCCGCGCAGTCCAGACACAGCCACACCGGCGGATCACCCTTGTCCACCAACGAGTTCACATCAGCGGCCAGCCGGGACGCGTTGGCGAAGTACAGGCTGCTGCCGAACCGGTAGACCACCAGCCCGGCCATGGTGCGCCCACCGGCCGTGACCGGCAGCGACTGCCAGTGCCCCGCCGTCGACTTCACCAGCAGGCTGCTGCGCGGCGCGTAACTGTGCCGCAAGTGGTCCACAATGGACGCCACGATCGCCAGCACCACACCCTGCTCCACCCCGATGAACACCACCGCCGCCGCGGTGAGCACCGCCACCACGAATTCCTCGCGGCGCACCTGGTAGATCCGCCGCATCCCGGCGATGTCCACCAGATCCACCCCGATCAGGAACACCACGGTCGCCAGCGCCGCCAGCGGCAGCAACGCCAACGGCCCGGTCAGCAACAGCAGCACCAGCATCACCACAACCGCCGACGCCAGCGAGGCGAGCTGACTGCGCCCGCCGACCCCGTCCACGATCTGCGTCTTCGTCGGACTCCCGTTCACCACAAAAGCACCGGAAAACGCCGCCGCCGCGTTCGCCACCCCGAGCCCGACCAGATCGGCGTCCTCGTCCACCGTCTCCTCGTAACGCGCCGCGTACGCCCGCGAGGTCGCCGAACTCTGCGCCAAGATCACCACGAACATCGATACCGCCGCCGGCAGCAACGCGCTCAGATCATGCACCGCGAACGACGGCAGCGCCGGATGCGGCAACCCGCCCGGCACCGAGCCCAGTACCCCCACCCCATACCGGCCCAGCCCCACCACCCGACTCACCACGATCGCCGCCACCACCGCCAGCAACGCGCCCGGCACCCGCCTGGTCACCAGCCGCACACCGACCACCACCACGATCACCGCGACCGACACCAACACCGTGGCCGGATGCGCGTGCGGCAGCGCCCGCGCCGTGTCGACCAGCCTGGTCACCGTGTTCCTGCCCGACGCCGACACGCCCAGCATCTCGCCGAGCTGCCCGGCCGCCACCTGCACACCGACCCCGGTCAGGAAGCCCACCAACACCGTGCGGGACAGGAAGTTCGCCAGAAACCCCAGCCGGATCAGCCGGGCCAGCAACAACAACACCCCGGCCAACAGCGCCGCCGTGCCCGCCAGCCGCACGTACTGCGGCGACCCCATCGCCGCCGATCCAGCCAGCCCCGCCGCCAGGATCGCCGCCGTCGCCGAATCCGCACCCACCACCAGATGCCGCGACGAACCCAGCACCGCGAACAGCGCCAACGGCACCAGCATCGTGTACAGGCCGGTCACCGCCGGCATCCCGGCGATCTTCGCGTACCCCAGCGCCTCCGGCACGGCCAGCGCCGCCAGCGTCACCCCGGCCAGCACATCCGGTCCGACCCGGGCACGGTCCAGCGGCAGCACGCCACCCAGCAACGGAACCCGCATCGGATCACCTCAACAGCGCGCCAGCCGGATGTCCAGCCAGAACCCGATTCGGTCGACCACCGGCTGCGTAGACTGACGTCGGTGCGAGCGGGCCAGCCAAGATCATCGACACCGAGACCGTGGATGGTACTGGCGGCTGTGTTCGTGCTCGCCCTGATCGGGCTGGTCGGCGACTCGATCGCGCCGCCGCCGATCCCCCGCCCCGGACCGCCGGCCAGCGCGCCGCTGGCCCTCGTCTCACTCGGCGACAGCACCATCTCCGGCGAAGGCGCCGGCGACTACCTGCCCGGCACCAACGGCGAGAACGGCGACTGGTGCCACCGCTCCGCGCACGCCGAGATCACCGACATCCACCTACCCGGCGTCAACACCCTGATCAATCTCGCCTGCTCCGGCGCCAACGCCGCCGACGTGCGACTCGGCGACGCCAACCACAACACCGAACCCTCCCAGGCCGAGCAACTGGCCACCCTGGCCGGCCGCTACCGCGTCGTCGCGATCGTCATCGCCGTCGGCGCCAACGACGACCCGCACTTCGCCGACCTCCTCAACCAGTGCGTCAACGCCTGGGCCTCCACCGGAAGCTGCACCGCCGGCCTGGGCAAGCAATGGCAACAGCGCATCAACGCCATGGTGCCCAAAGTCGAACACGCCCTGCACGACATCCAGACGGTGATGGGCGGCGCCGGCTACGAACCCGGCAGCTACCAGCTCGTCCTCCAGTCCTACGCCGCCCCCATCGGCCCCGACGTCGCCGCCGGGCTACAGAACCTCGCCGGCTGCCCGTTCCGCACCACCGACCTGAACTGGGTCCGCGACACCGGCGTCACCGTGCTGGACGACGGCCTGCGCCGCGCCGCCGACCAGGCCGGCGCCCGCTACCTCGACCTCGCCCGCGCCGGCATCGGCCACGAAGCCTGCTCCGGCGGCGCGACCGCGGCCGGCGAATGGTTCACCCGGCTCACCATCGTGTGGACCGACCTGCAAAGCGACAACCGCGCCGCGCACGCGCTGCAACAGTCGTTCCATCCCAACGCCGCCGGCTACGCCGCGTTCGCCGGCTGCCTGGCCGGATTCCTCGGCACCACCGATCAGGCGGCGAGCTGCCTGCCCGGCCCGGACGGCACCCTGCATCCGGCCACCGAACTCGGCAGCCCGCCGTAGATCGCGGGCACCACCGTCAGCGTTCCACGGCCAGCCGAGCCAGCCGGCGCGCGCTGGGCCACCGGACATCCGACGCCCAGCCCAGCCGCTCGAAGATCCAGATCACCCGCGCCGAAATGTCGAGCTGGCCGCGCAGCACACCGTGCCGGGCGCCGGTCGGATCGGCGTGATGTGAGTTGTGCCACGATTCACCAAACGACAGGATCGCCAGTGGCCAGAAGTTCGCCGCCTTGTCCCGCGACGCGAACGGCCGCCCGCCGATCAGGTGACAGATCGAGTTCACCGACCAGGTCACATGGTGCAGCAACGAGATCCGCACCAGACCGGCCCAGAAGAACGCGGTCACCGCGCCCCACCACGACCAGCTGATCAACCCGCCGAGCAGCGCCGGCAACACCAAGGTCAGCGCGGTCCACAGCACGGACAACCGGTCGACGGCGCGGATGTCGGGATCGGCCACCAGATCCGGGGCGAACCGGTCGGCGTTGGAGCGGGTGCGGTCCAGAATCCAGCCCAGATGCGCGTGCCAGAAGCCCTTCGCCAGCGCGGCCTTGCTGGTGCCGAAGCGCCACGGCGAGTGCGGATCGCCCTCCCGGTCGGAGAACGCGTGGTGCCGGCGGTGATCAGCGACCCATTCGGTGACCTCGCCCTGCACGGCCATGACGCCCAGCGCGGCCATCGCGATCCGCAGGCCGCGGACAGCCTTGAACGCGCCGTGGGTGAAGTAGCGGTGGAAGCCGACGGTGACCGCCAGCCCGGTCGCCACGTAGAACCCGGCGGCCAGTGCCACATCCAGCCAGCTCAGCCCCCAGCCCCACGCGAACGGAACCGCGGCGATCAGCGCCACGAACGGGCCCAGGACGAACAGGTACACCAGGCTGTGGTCGGTGTTAGTCCGATCTGGACCGAGCAGGGGTTTCGCGGGCTTCGGCGGAGCCGAAATGGATGTGGTCATGCCTGGCCTCCTACAAGGGTGTGCGACAAGGACGAAACGCCCTGGGTGGAGGCGCTGATGATGCGACGACGAGGCGTCGATGGGGTCGATGGGATTGCGGCGGCGGGGACCAGGCAACCGTGGTGGAGCAGCGCCATCACGTCCGTTGCGGTGTCATGTTCGCCCGGGAACGACGCCAACCTGACCGTCGACGCTCGACTAGCTCTCGGTGCCGCGGACGGTACCTCAGCTACCTGAAGACACCCCCGGACTATCCATCCCGAGCGTAGGGTGA
>DASZLR010000260.1:0-14661 GCA_035552275.1 Pseudonocardiaceae bacterium
CCCTCGCGGATGATGTTGGTGACCGCCGCGCCGGCCGCCGCGGCCGAGTCGAAGGTGGCGACCAGCGTGCACGGGGCCTGTGGCAACGGCCGCAATGCCAGGGTGGCCTTGGTGATCACCCCGAGAGTGCCCTCGCTGCCGATGAACAGCTTGGTCAGGTCATAGCCGGCGACGCCCTTCACGGTCCGCCGGCCGGTGCGCAGCAGTTCGCCGTCGGCGAGCACGACCTCCAGGCCCAACACCGAATCCGTGGTCACGCCGTATTTCACGCAGCACAGCCCGCCGGCGTTGGTGGCCAGGTTGCCGCCGATGGTGCACCAGTCGTAGCTGGACGGGTCGGGCGGATAGAACAGGCCGTGCTTCTCCACCGCGTCACGCAGATCCAGGTTGACCACACCGGGTTGGACGACGGCCAGCCGGTTGTCGGGGTCGATCTCCTCGATCGCGTTCATCTTGGTGGTGACCAGGACAACGCAGCCGTCGACGGCGTTGGCCGCGCCGGACAGCCCGCTGCCCGCGCCGCGCGGCACGATCGGCACCCCGGCCCGCGCGCACGCCCGGACCACCCGCCGCACGGCCTCGGCATCGGCGGGCAGGACCACGGCCAGTGGTTGCCCGTGCGGCGCGAGCGGCATCATGTCCCGGCCGTAGCTCGCCGTCACGTCCGGGTCGGCGAGCACCGCGTCCGCGCCCAGCGCGACCCGCAACTCGGCGACCAGATCAGCGGGATGAGGGGGAGCAGCCGTCATGTCCTTGACGGTAATCCGCTCGCCAGCAGTTCGGCCAGGTGCCGGCCGCGCCTGTGGACAAGTTGGTCGAGTTGGACGCGGCAGGAGAAACCGTCGGCGAGCAGCACGGTGTCCGGGTCGGCGGCGCGCACGGCGGGCAGCAGCGCGGTTTCCGCGACGGCCACCGACACCTCGTAGTGGCCGCGCTCGACGCCGAAGTTGCCGGCCAGGCCGCAACAACCGCCGACCGAGTCGACGGTCGCCCCAGCGGCGGACAGCAGCGCGCGGTCGGCGTCCCAGCCGAGCACGGCATGCTGGTGGCAGTGCGGCTGGGCCAGCACGGTCGTCCCGGCCAGCGTCGGCGGTGTCCATTGCGGACGATCGGCCAGCAGTTCGGCCAGGGTGCGGACCGGAACCGACGCACCGAGCAACTCGGCGGCATCGCCACGGAACACCGCCGTGCAGGACGGTTCCAGCCCCACCACCGGGATCCCGGCGGCCACCGAGGGCGCGAGCGCGTCGACCGACCGGCGCAGGATGCGTCGGGCCGCGTCGAGCTGCCCGGTGGAAATCCAGGTCAGCCCGCAGCACAGCGCGCGACCCGACTGTGCTTTATCCGGAAGGCGCACCGAGAAACCGGCGTCCTCCAACACCTTCACCGCTGCGACGCCGACCTCGGGGGTGAAGTGATTGGTGAAGGTGTCCACCCACAACAGCACCGGATCGCCGGATGTCGGCGGATGTTCGGCGAACCAGCGCCGGAAAGTCTGCTGGGCGAACGCCGGAAGGCCTCGGCGACCGTCCACTCCGGCCAGTCGCTTGCCGATCGATGCCAATGCCGGGGCGGACATCACGGCGTTCGCCAGCCGGGGAGCGGTGGCGGCGAGCCGGGCCCAGCGGGGCAGCCAGCCGAGCGTGTAGTGCGCCGCCGGGCGGGGCCGATGCCGATACGTCTGGTGCAGCACCTCGGCCTTGTAGCTGGCCATGTCCACTCCGGTCGGGCAGTCGACCGCGCATCCCTTGCAGGACAGGCACAAATCCAGCACGTCCCGGACTTCCGGCGAGCGCCAGCCGCCGCGCACCAGTGTGCCGTTGACCATTTCCTGCAGCACCCGCGCCCGCCCTCGGGTGCTGTCCCGCTCGTCCCGGGTCGCCAGGTACGACGGGCACATCACCCCGGTGCCGGTGTTGTCCGCGCGGCATTTGCCGATGCCGACGCAGCGGTGCACCGCGTCCCGGAAATCGCCCTTGTCGTCGTGATACGCCAACGCGAGCCGGTCGCGAACCGGCCGGGTGAGCGGCAGCCGCAGGTCGGCGTCGACGGGTGCGGGCGCCACGATCACCCCGGGATTCAACAGATCCGCCGGATCGAACACCGCCTTGACCGCCGCGAACAGGTCCAGCGCGGCCGGCGAGTACATCAGCGGCAGCAGTTCGCCGCGCGCCCGGCCGTCACCGTGTTCGCCGGACATCGAGCCGCCGTACTCCGCGACGAGGGTCGCCGCATCGGTCAGGAACTCCCGGAACAGTGCGGTGCCACCGGATTCGGTGAGCGGGAAGTCGATGCGGATGTGCACGCAGCCGTCGCCGAAATGCCCGTACGGCGTGCCGGTCAGCCGGCGGTCGGCCAACAGTTGCTCGAACCGCCGCAGGTAGTTTCCGAGCGATGCCGGTGGCACCGCCGCGTCCTCCCAGCCGGCGTGCCAGGTCCGGCCGGGCGCCGCTCTGGTGGCGAGGCCGGCGCCGTCCTCCCGAATCCGCCACAGCGCGGCGGTCTCGGCCGGGTCGGTGACCACCCGGCCGGCCAGCGCGTCGGCGTCGGCCCGGACCGTCGTCGCCCGGGCTGCCAGCTCGGCGGCCGAATCACCGGCCAGCTCAACGAAAAGCCAGCCACCACCGGCCGGCAGTTCCGGCACGGCGGCCGGGCCGCGGCGACGGCGGACCACGTCGACCATGCGGGCGTCCAGACCCTCGACCGCAATCGGCCGGTGCGGCAGCAGCGCCGGCACCGCGTCTGCGGCGGCCGCCATATCCGGATAGCCCAGCACTACCAGCGTCGTGGCGGCCGGCGCGCGCACCAGTCTGACCGTGGCGCCGAACAGCACGCCGCAGCCGCCCTCGGTGCCGACCAGCGCCTTGGCCACGTCGAAACCGCGCTCTGGCAACAGATGTTCCAGCGAGTAGCCCGACGTCTGCCGACCGAACCGGCCGAGTTCGGTGCGGATCGTGCCCAGATTGGCCTGCACAAGTTTGTGTAGCGCGGCGAGTGTCGGTGACGAAGACGGCTCGGCGCCGCGGGTCGCGGTCAGCCGTTCGCCGGTTCCGGTGAGCAGGTCGAGGGCGAGCACGTTGTCGGCGGTGCGGCCGTAGCCCAGCGCCCGCGAGCCGCAGGCGTTGTTGCCGATCATGCCGCCGAGGGTGGCGCGGCTGTGCGTGGACGGGTCCGGTCCGAACCGCAGCCCGTGCGGCCTGGCGGCGCGTTGCAGATCGTCCAGCACCACACCGGGATCGACGCGCGCGGTGCCGGCGTCCGGGTCGATCTGGTGGATGCCGTGCAGGTGCCGGGAGAAGTCCAGGACCAGGCCGGAGCCGACGGCGTTGCCGGCGATGGACGTGCCCGCGCCGCGCGGGGTGATCGGCACGCCGAGCCGCCGGCAGGTCTCCACCGCCGCGACAACCTCGTCAGCGGACCGGGGGAACGCCACCGCCGTCGGCACCACCCGATACAGCGAGGCGTCAGCGGAGTACTCCGCCCGCCGCCGAGTCGAGATGTCCACTTCGGACACGCCGGCTCGACGCAGTTCGCGCACGAGGTCGGCCGCACCGGGTGCCATGCCACCCAATGTAGTGGCGGGTCATCCGCCCAGCTGGGCCACCAGCGCCGGCACGAACGCGGCCGCGTCCACCGTGCCCCACCCGGAGGCGACGTCGAAGCCCGGTCCAGCGGAGAATCCCTGCACCCCGGCATAGGAGTTGTCGCCCGAGGTCACGTCGACCAGGCCGGCGCCCGCGCCGACCGGTCCGAGCTGGTAGAGCGCGTCGTTCACGGAGCCCAGCGGGCCGCCGTAGGACTGGGTGGCCAGCGCCAGCACCCCGGCGAACAGCGGCGCGGCCTCGGACGTGCCGTCCGCGCCGGCCATGGTGATGTCCGGTTCGGACCGCTGGTCCACGCCGGTGACACCGGCGACGCCGTTCTGCCAGGACGGCCGGCCGTAGGTCTTGGACAGGCCGGCTCCGGAGTCCGGCCAGAGCGTGTCCGGCAGGTCGGTCGCCTGTTCGCCGGGGCCGTTGATCGTGCCGCCGACGGCGGTGACCAGCGGATCGGACGCCGGCCAGCTCGCCACCTGATGGGGGAACACGTCCTGGCACTGGTACTGGGAGACCGTCGTGTTGTCGGTGGCGCCGCAGTCGCCGCTGGCCGCGACAACCGGGATGCCGGCCGCCTGGGCCGCGCGCAGGCCGTAGTCCAGGGTGGTCGGGTCGGTGAGGTTCGGGAAGTCCTCTTCGGGGGTGCCGAAGGACAGCGAGACGACATCGGCGAGACGGTGCGCGGCGATATAGCTGATCGAGTCCATCATCTCCGGCATACCGGCCAGGCCCTCGGTCTCGTTCACCGGCGTGGCCGCGATGACGATGTGCGCGGCCGGAGCGATGGCGTGCACCATCACGATGTCCAGGTCGGTCTCGCCGATCCAGTCATCGCAGCCGATCTTGGCTTCCTGGTCGGGAGTGCAGTTCGGCAGCGCGCCGGCCGGGGTGATCACGCTGAGGTTGGCCGGCGGCAGGTCATGCGCGGCGCTGTACTTGCTCAGCACCTCGGCCGCGTCCGGATCACCGAAGGAGTCCACGACCGCGACGGTGCTGCCCGAGCCGTCGGTGCCGGAGTGCCAGAGCGTGGGGACGCCGTAGGCGACGGTCTGTTCCGGCAGGTCGGCGGTGAGCCGGTCGAGCGCGGCGACCCGGCCGGCGATGGTGTGCTGGGCGCCGATCTGCCGCGCGGCACTGCCCAGCCGGGCCTTGATCAGCGGCTGGGCGGGTTGATCGGTGGCCGCTTGGGCGATGGGCATCGGTCCGGCCAGAGTGGCCAGGGTGGCTGTGATCGCGGCGAGAACAACTGTGCTGAACGCCGTCCCCCGCCTGTTCATCGCTGCCCGCACGCGCGTCGCCCTCCGTGTCCAGTTGTCCACAATGCGTTCGCGCTGACCGTAGGGGCGAATCGCTGCCCTCGCCACCGACTTCATCCGGTCGAGTGATGTCGGCAGGATCAGCCCGACTGGACGATATGTCTCGTGGAACCCACCGACGACGCACATTCCGCTCGCCCTGAGCCCGCACCCACCCGTGGCCGGCGAGCGCCGGATTAGTTGGTCAGGCGCCGAGGGAGGCCATCAGGCGGGGGAAGATTCTTTCCAGCTCGTGTTTCCAGACCTCCGTGTGCCCGCCGGTTTCGGCTGGCCACCAGTAGGAATCGACGGACAGGCCCATATCGTTCCGCAGATGGTCCACATAGGCGACACTCTGCTCGTGGAAAAGTCGCTCGACGGAATCGGTCGTGGTGGCTCCGGCCCCGACGAACAATTCTACCCCGGACAATCCGGCCGCACTGGCCACGGTGTACGGATCGTGCGCCAGCCAGTAATCCAGCTCCGGCTGGCTGCGGCGGGGATCGCCCCACACCCGCCGCCAGTCGTTGAGCAGGCATCCTTCGCCGGGCAGATCGATGTCACCGACCTCGGCCGGTGTGCTCGCCGGATCGCGGTGGAAACGCAGCGGATCAAGATGGCCGCTCAGCGACGCGGCCGCCGCGAACATTCCCGGATATTTCACCGGAAATGTCATCGAACCTTCCGCGCCCATCGAATATCCGGCGATCGCGTGCACGTCGGCGGCCCGGTAGCCGCGTTCGAGGATCTGCCGGACGTCGGTCATCAGAAAAGTCTCCCATTTCGGGTTTCCCCAGGTGGGATTTCCGGCCTCGTCCGGGTTGTACCAGTCCGCGTACTCGCCGCACGAACTCGTTTCCGGTATCGCGATGATCGCGTCCCGATACCGCGCCCACGAGCGCAGCCCGGTGCCGTCGGTGTAGGTGTAGTCGTTGAATCCGCCATGCAGCAGCCACAGCGTCGGCCAGGTCCGCCGCGCGTCGGCCGACCAACCCGGCGGCAACAGCAGCCGCACCACCTTGATGCTCAGCAGCGTGTCGACGCACGGCGACCACACGCCGATATCGAGTAGCTGACCGTCCCGCCGTTCCCACGCGACCCGCGCGCCGCCCTCAGCGATGTCAGCCGTCGTCCCCACAACCGTCCCCACAGAAACCCCACAAACCCCTCGCCCCACCCCAACATACCGACCTGCGGCTCGGAGCGGTCCAGGGTGATCGACGCGAGTCGAATGTCAGAGGTCACGGCCATCATGTCCCTCAGGTCGCCCGGTGGCGTGAGCGCCGGCGGTGGGACCAGCGTCACACGATCGGCGGTCGGGGAATGAGCCGGCGAGGTATATGGTTGTAGCGACCAACTACTTGCATGGCACGCACAACCAGAGGAGCCAACGGTGCGGACGGAAACTCAGTCGACACCGACGCCGACCGTCAGCGAAGATCGCCATGACGAGACTGCGGCGATGGTGCACCAGTTCGTGCGGTTCATGCGCCTGCTGAAACGCATCAGCGCCCGGTTTGCTTCCCAGCAGGAGGACGGCATCGAGCATGCCGCCTATGTGCTGCTGGCGAACCTGGTGATGGACGGCCCGCAGCGCACCACCACGCTCGCCGAGGCGGTGCACGCGGACACCTCGACGGTCAGCCGCCAGATCGGCGCGCTGGTCCGCCACGGACTCGTCGCCCGCGAGGCCGACCCGGTCGATGGCCGAGCCTGCCTGCTGGTGGCGACCCCGGAGGGCAAACAGTGCTACGAGCAGCAGCACCGCGCTCGGATCGCCGACCTCGCCCGAACCCTGGAGCACTGGTCCGCCGATGACCTGCGCAGCGCCGCGACTCTGCTCGACCGGCTGAACACCGACCTGGAAAACCACGAACTACGTAAGAACGGCGCCACCAGCGCCGCGAGCCCGAAGGGGGGAAACCGATGACCACCAGCGCAGTTCGCGCCCCCGCGCCGACGGCGGCCACGCCCACGAAGCAGGCCCCGTCGCCAGGACCGGGTGGCCTGTCGCACCGGCAGATCATGACGATCCTGACCGGCCTGCTACTGGGCATGTTCCTGGCGGCACTGGATCTGACGATCGTCAGCACCTCGATCAGAACGATCGCCGACGACCTCAACGGCCTGTCCATCCAGGCCTGGGTGACCACGGCCTACCTGATCACCTCGACGTTGTCGACTCCGTTGTACGGCAAGCTGTCCGACCTCTATGGACGCAAGCCGTTCTACATCGCCGCGATCTCCATCTTCGTGATCGGCTCGGCGGCGTCCGCGTTCTCCACCTCGATGTACATGCTGGCCGCGTTCCGCGCGTTCCAGGGTCTCGGCGCGGGTGGCCTGATGTCGCTGGCGTTCACCATCCTGGGTGACATCGTGTCGCCCCGGCAGCGCGCCAAGTACCAGGGTTACTTCCTGGCCGTGTTCGGCGTGTCCAGTGTGCTCGGACCGGTGATCGGCGGCGCGCTGGCCGGCGCGCCCTCGATCCTCGGCATCGTCGGCTGGCGCTGGGTGTTCCTGGTCAACGTGCCGATCGGCTTCGTCGCGCTGGTCGTGGTGGCGAAGGTGCTCAACGTGCCGTTCATCCGCAAGGTGAACCCGCGCATCGACTGGTGGGGCGCGCTGACCCTGGTCATTGGCCTGGTGCCGCTGCTGATCGTGGCGTCCCAGGGTCAGACCTGGGGTTGGGGCGATCCGAAGTCGCTGATCTGCTACGCCGTCGGCGCCCTCGGGGTGATCGCGTTCATCGTGACCGAACGGCTGATGGGCCAGCACGCGATGATCCCGCTGCGACTGTTCCGCAGTGGCACCTTCAGCATGGTCATCCTGGCCAGCGTGCTGATCGGTGTCGCGATGTTCGGCGCCATGACGCTGATCCCGCAGTACCTGCAGATCGTCAAGGGCTCCTCGCCGACCCTCTCCGGCCTGCAGACCCTGCCGATGATGGTCGGCCTGATGGGCGCGTCCATCGTGTCCGGCCAGATCACCTCGCGGACCGGGCGGTACAAGATCTTCCCGGTGCTGGGCACGGTGATCATCGGCGGCGGCGGGGTGCTGCTGGCCACGCTCGGCGCGGACACCCCGTTGTGGCAGCCGATGCTGTACATGTTCGTGATCGGTGCGGGTCTGGGCCTGTGCATGCAGACTCTGCAGTTGTCGGCGCAGAACGCCGGCCCGATCCAGGACATGGGCGTGGCCACCTCGTCGGCGACGTTCTTCCGGCAGATCGGCGCCACGTTGGGCGTCGCGGTGTTCCTGTCCATCCTGTTCGGCTCGGTGACCACCAAGATCGGCAGCGCGCTCGGCTCGGCGTTCCACACCACGCCGTTCCAGGCGGCGCTGCACGATCCGAACGTGCTCGCCAACCCGAACAACCAGGCGGTGGTCTCGATGATCACCGGCCACGGCGGCAGCGCGAACGTGCTCAGCGACTCGTCGTTCCTGCAGAAGATCGATCCACGATTGGCGCACCCGTTCCTGGTCGGCTTCTCCGGCTCGATCGACATCGTGTTCTGGTTGCTGGCCGCGGTGATGGTGGTGGCCTTCTTCGTGACGCTGTTCACCAAGGAGATCCCGCTGCGCAACATGTCCGGCGTGCAGGCGATGGCCGAAGGCGCCGAATCGCTGATCGAGGCTCCAGCCGAGGTGTCGGCCGAGGCGCCGCGGCCTGAGCCGGTCGGAGTCGGCGGTCGGCACGCGTTGCCAGGGGCGAACTCGTCGGTCGGATTCGCCGGCAATGGCACCGGCAATGGCACCGGGAGCGGCGGCAACGGAAACAGTGGGTCGGCCGGCACCTCGGTGACCGGCGCGGTCCGTCGTCCGGACAGCGGTCCGGTGGCCGGCGTGATGCTGACGTTGATCAACCACGCCGGCCAGCAGGTCGACCGGGCCACGACCGGCCCGGACGGCGAGTTCCGGATGACCGCTCCGCTGGACGGCTCGTACGTCCTGATCGCGTCCTCCCCCGGGCACCAGCCGCACGCCTCGCCCCTGCGGGTGGCCGGCGCCGGGCTGCGTCAGGAGATCGTGCTCACCGGCACGGCCCGCGCGGTGGGCACGGTGCGCACCGCCGGCAGCGGCGTCGTGGTCGCGGGCGCCATCGTCACCCTCACCGACCAGCGGGGCGAGGTGGTCGGCGCGACCACCACCGGTCCGGACGGCCGGTACCTGTTCGATGAGTTGGGCCGCGGCGGACACACGCTGGTGGTCACCGCCCCCGACCATCGGCCGGCCGCCGTCACGCTGGCGGTCGCCGACAGCGGGGACACCGTGACCGATGTGGAGATCAGCGGCGCGGCCCACCTGGCCGGGATCGCGCGCGGCGCGGCGGGCCGGTCGGTGCCGGACGCCAGGGTCACCCTGGTCGACAGCTCCGGGAACGTGGTGGCGATGACCACCACGGACGGCGAGGGCGGCTACGCGTTCGCCGATCTGCCGGAAGGCGACTACACGGTGATCGCCAGCGGCTACCCGCCGGTCACCAGCCGCCAGACGGTGGCCGCCGGCGCCGACCAGGTGCACGACGTGCTGCTGTCACACTCCGAACTGTGATCAACAGCCGGTAGCAGTCGCCGCCCGTTGTTCACTCCATCGTGGAGTGAATGGCGGGCGGCTGACTGTCCGACAGTGACCGTTGCGCGGAGGAATTCACCCAACGGTTCACGAGCACCCAACGCGACCACGTAGCCTGTCCTGGTGCTAGTGGCCACCGAACAGCACCATCACGCGCTCGGCTTCCTCGGGAGCCTGGGCGCGTTGACCGTGTGTGTGATCGTGCTGGCCTTCGTGTTTCTGGAGTGCGCGTTCATCATCGGCCTGTTCCTGCCCGGCGACTCGCTGCTGTTCACCGCGGGCGTGATCCTCGCCGACCGCGGCCTGGTCGGACACGCCTGGGCATTGTCGGCGGCAGCGGTCGTGGTGGCGGTCGGCGGCAACATGGCCGGCTACCTGATCGGGCGACGTGCCGGCGCCACACTGGTCGGCCGGAAGGCCGGCCGGGTGCTCACCGCCGATCGGATGTACCGGGCGCGCACCTTCCTCGACCAGCACGGGTGGTGGTCGGTGGTGCTGGCGCGCTGGCTGCCGTGGGTGCGCACGCTGGCCCCGCTGATCGCCGGCGCGGTCCGGATGGACTCGCGCAGGTTCCTCGCCGGCACCAGTATCGGCGCGGTGCTGTGGGTTCCGGTGCTGGTGCTGGCCGGTTTCTACGGCGCCGGGATGCTGTCCGCGGTGCCCTGGCTGAAGACCACCGCGACGATCTTGTCCATCGCGTTCTTCCTGGTCGGCACCGCGTTGGGCATCTGGCGCTACCGCCAGGAGATGAACCGCGCCCCGGAGCCGGTGAAGGTCGGCGCGGTCGACTGACGCCAACGGCGGAAAGTCACGATTCGGGCACCAGGTAACGGTGGTCGGCCCGCGCCCTAGTGACGGATCGCTCACAGCGGCTTAACATCCGCTCGCGCCCCAATCGGACGTGTCCAACGCCGCTTCCGGAGGACATCGATGTCGTCCCTCCCACCCGAACCGCGCCCAGCCCGCGCCCGGTTCAACGCCTGGAACCTGCTGTTGCTGCTGCCGCTGTTGATGCTGGTCACGCCCTGGTTCAACCGGACCACGCCACGGCTGGCCGGTATCCCGTTCTTCTACTGGTACCAGTTCGCGTTCGTGCTGGTCGGGGTCGCCAGCGTATGGATCGTCTACGCGACGAGTCGCAGGACGCCGACCAACACCCAAGGGCCGGATCGGCTGTCCGTGGACGATCTGGACGAGGGGAGCCGGTAAATGACCGCCTTGAGCACCGCGCAGTGGATCGAGTTCGCCGTCTTTCTGGTGCTGTTCGCGCTGGTCACCGTGCTGGGCTTTCTGGCGGCGCGGTGGAAGCGGGCCGCCGACGGGCTCAATCACCTAGACGAGTGGGGCCTGGCCGGCCGGAAGTTCGGCGGCTGGGTGAGCTGGTTCCTGATCGGCGGCGACCTCTACACCGCGTACACCTTCGTCGCGGTGCCGGCGCTGGTGTTCGGCGCCGGCGCACTGGGCTTCTACGCGCTGCCCTACACAGTTGTGTTGTATCCGATCGTGTTGCTGCCCGCGTTGCGGCTGTGGTCGGTGTCCCGCGCGAACGGCTACGTGACGCCGGCGGACTTCGTGCGTGGCCGGTACGGCTCGCCGCTGCTGGCGCTGCTGATCGCGATCACCGGGATCGTCGCCACGATGCCCTACATCGCGCTACAACTCGCCGGGCTGGAAGCGGTGTTGCGCACCATCGGCCTGAACGGCTCCGGGCTGCTCGGTCACCTGCCGCTGTTCATCGCGTTCGTGATCCTGGCGGTGTACACGTACTCGTCCGGGTTGCGCGCGCCGGCGCTGATCGCGTTCGTCAAGGACACCCTGATCTACGTGGTGATCCTGGTCGCGGTGATCTACCTGCCGTTCAAGTTCGGCGGCTGGGGCCACATCTTCAACCAGGCCCAGGCCACGCTGAGCAAGCCGAGCCCGACCACCGGCAAGCCGGCCGGCTCGATCCTGCTCACCAACACGAACCAGCTCCAGTACGCCACCCTGGCGCTGGGCTCGGCGTTGGCGCTGTTCCTCTACCCGCACTCGGTCACCGGCCTGCTGGCGTCCCGCAGCCGAAAGGTGATCAAGAAGAACATGATCGCGTTGCCGGCGTACTCGCTGCTGCTGGGTCTTCTCGCGCTGCTGGGCTACGTCGCGATCAGCGCCGGGGTGAAGCCGCTGATCAACCAGGCCACCCACAAGGCGGACAGCAACACGATCATTCCGGTGCTGTTCGGGAACAGTTTCCCGTCCTGGTTCGCCGGCATCGCGTTCGCGGCGGTCGGCATCGGTGCGCTGGTGCCGGCGGCGATCATGTCGATCGCGGCGGCGAACCTGTGGACCCGCAACATCTACAAGGAGTACCTCCGTCGAAACGCGACCCCGGCGCAGGAGGCGCGGCAGGCCAAACTCGCGTCGCTGGTGGTCAAGTTCGGCGCGGTGGTCGTGATCGTCGCCATCGACCCGCAGTTCTCCATTGACCTGCAACTGATCGGCGGCGTGCTGATCCTGCAAACACTGCCGGCGGTGGCGATCTCGCTGTACACCCGATGGCTGCACGCCTGGGGCCTGATCGCCGGTTGGGCGGTCGGGATGGCCTGGGGCATCTATCTGTTGTACGAGCTGCCCAACGCCAGTACCGGCAAGGGCCACTTCGGCGGGTCCGCGCTGCCGCTGGGCAAGCTGTCGATCTTCGGCTGGCATCCGTTCACCGGCTCGACGACCCAGATCTACGTCGGGGTCGTCGCGCTGGTGGCGAACCTGGTGATCGCGGTGGTGGTGTCCGCGATCGTGCGAGCGGTCCGGGTACGGCAGGGCGCCGACGCGACGACCGGCGGCGACTACGAGTCGGACGAGCCCGCTGCCGAGCCGGTGGCCGCCGGCTGATCACCGAGCGCCCGCGCGATCGCGTCGACGACGAGTGTCGGCGGTGGCGGGGTGATGTCGGGTGTGGCGATCCAGGTGAGTGGATCGTGGCCGGGGTGTTGGGTGGGCGGCAGGTCGAGGCTCCAGCTCGTGGTGGATGCGGCGTGGGCGTAACCGATGTCGTGGCCGGCGAACCGCCGCGGGGTGGGTTCTGGTGGCGCCGGCCACGGTCGCGTGAGGAACACCCAGCGGGCTGATGGGCCGGGTATCTCGATTACCGGGACTGGTGTACCTCCATTGTGGAGGATCGTCAGCGCGCGGCGGCCGAGTTCGCGTGGCACGTTCAGTGCTTCGATGCCGTAGCCCGGGGTCGCCCAGACGATGGTGTCGACGGCGAAGGTGGCCCAGCCATAGCGTTCTCGGTAACCCGCTGCGGCCGTTTGATAGTGGGTCAGTGGCCCGTGGCGTTCATTCATTGGATGGTCAGATTCTGTAGCGCGGCGCGGAGTTGACCGGGTGGCAGGCCGCAGACGCGAGCGAGTTGGATCAGCGCGGCACTGTCGACTAGGACGGTACCGGCAGCGCGCCGATGGGCGGAGCGCAGCCGGCTGGCGGCCCAGCGTCGGGCCGGCGCCAGTTGCGGGCGTGGGTCGTGGGCGAGGGCGTGCAGGTCGACGTGCAGCGTGCCGGTCCGTTCGGGGAAGAGGTGATTGTGGACGGTGGTCACCAGCTCTTGGGGAAGGACGCCGAGCGCGTCGGCGACGTCGAACAGGCGCGGCACCGGCATCACTCGGGTGCCGATTTCGTACGTGGCAAGCGTTTGCATGGCGATGTCCAGGCCGGTCAGTCGGACGAGTTCGTCGCGAGTCCAGCCGTGTTCGAGGCGGAGTCGCCGCAACTCCACGCCCAGCAGCCGGGAGCATCGCTGGCTGTCGATGATCACGCGAGCCGCCGACGCTGGTGCAGGCGGTGTCGGCCGGTGCGCCCGTTGACGAGACGGGTGCCGAAGCCAGCGTCGAGCCGGCGCATGATCTCGGTGACGGCGCGGCGGCGTCGAATGTCGCGGACCACGCCGGCGGTCAGCAGAGCCGAGGTCCACACCGCTGTGACGAACAAGGTCGCGAACAGCAGCGACGGGCCGAACACCGGCATCGATATCAAGTCAGGCATGCCACTGAAGCTACACAAGAAATTCTAGTAGCGATGCTCAGGAGTCGCTGGTTCACCTGATCGGGTTATTCACCCGCACTGTGGCGCATAGGGCAGACTGCCTGGCATGACCGAACCTGACCTTGGTCCCACTGTTCAGCGGGTGTTGCTTGGCTGGGAACTGCGAGATGCCCGCGAAGCGGCCGGCCTCACCACCACGGAAGCGACAGCCGCACTTGGCTGGTACTCGGGCAAGCTGTCCAAAGTAGAGGGCGGCGACATGAAGATAACCGACAAGGACTTGGCAAAGGCGGTTCGGACGTATCAGGTCGCCGACGAGCGTACCGACGGGCTCTACCGGCTCGCGAAGGACGCGCGCCGGAAGGTTCAGCCGTCACGTGTTCCGGACTGGGCCGCCAAGTACGTGCATCTCGAACGCGCTGCTGCTGTGCTCAAGGTGTGCTATCTCGACAGCTTCCCAGGCTTGGTGCAGACACTCGACTACGGTCGCGCCATGTTGTCGGGTTCGGTCACCGTGTCGCCCGCCGATGTTGATCGGATGGCCGAGGAACGAGACGTGCGGGCGCAACAACTCACCGAACTGGACGCGCCACGTCTATGGCTGGTAATTGGAGAGGAAGCGTTGCGCCGGGAGATCGGCGGTCGAGAGGTGTTCCTCGGGCAGCTTCGCCGGGTGCGCGAGCTAGCCGACCTGCCGAACGTCACCATCCAGGTGCTGCGGTTCGCCGACGGGGCACATGCCGCTCACGGCGTGTCATTCGTGATCATCGACCTGCGGGAGCACCGCCCCGGCATCGTGTACGTCGAGACGCTGACCGGCTCGGATTACCTCGGTCGGGAGCACACTCGGGTCTACAACCTCGCGCACGACACCCTTCGCGTTCGGGCCGCCAGTGACCAGACGACAATGAGGATGCTGGACGAGCGGATAGCCGAACTGTCGTAGGAGCGTGGATCATGTTCGCCACCGGGGCCGCGGCGACGTGGCGGAAGTCGTCATATAGCGCGGGTGCGAACAACTGCGTTGAGTTGGCTGGATCGCTGGATCGGGTGCGGGACAGTAAGAACCCGGATGGGCCGGTGCTGATCGCCGACCTCGGGGCGTTCCTCGCGGCGATCAAGGCGGGCCGGCTCGATGGCTGACTTGCCGGCTACTCCACTCGTGTGAACTTTGCCCG
>DASZLR010000261.1:0-31264 GCA_035552275.1 Pseudonocardiaceae bacterium
GACGAGGATGTTGCTGGCGAGGTCGTAGGGGCGTCGGTGTTCGAGCCGGATGAGCAGCCGCCCAGCGCGGCGACCGCCAGGCTGCCCACGGCGATCACGGGGACGAGGGCGCGCATCACGTGTCCAGCCCGCCGGCGAGTCGGTTCCATTGCTCCTCGGTCAGCCTCTCCTGCTGCATGTAGTTCGTCTTTGCCGCCTGCAACCGCTGGCGGAAGTCACGGATCGTGTCATGGTGGTTGCGGACGCCGGCAAGGTTAGCGGCCGTCATCTGGCTGGCGCTCGTGGTGGCGTGGACGGTGCTGGGATCAGGCCCCGGAGCCTTCTGGACCGCCTGATGGATGTCCTGGGCATCGCGGACGTCGCCCGTGAGGTCGTTGAGTTGGTCGTCCATGGCCTTGAGGGCGGCGTCGAGTTGTTGGGGGTTGAAGACGAAGCCCTTGCCGACGCCGGCCGCTTGACCAGCGGCGAACGCGGCCGCTGCGCCAGGGCCGACCACGGCGATCGTCGCGTCTGCGGCGATCGTCTGGGCGGTCTCGCCCTCGATCTCCTTGATCTGCTGCTGGTCGCCCGCTGGCACCTGCGCCTGCGGGTTGCCCTGCGCGCCCTGACCCCTCGGGTTCAGCTCCTTGAAGTACCCGGCCACCCCAGCCTCCCAGTTCCGCTGTCCGTAGTCCTCGACCCAGCACAGTAGCGAGGTCGGTAACTCGGACGGGTGGGAACGGGGAAACGGACTCAACTCATGGCAGAAATCACCCGCACGGAGCATTCCCGATCACATCCGGGCACGGTCAGTGGTCGGGCGGGTCGCTGTCCTCAGGATCAGGCTAGGGAGTCAGCCAGCGTTCCATGCAGGCCAACAGTTCCTCCGGGTCGACCGGCTTGGTGAGGTAGTCGGTCGCGCCGGAGATCAGGCTCTTTTCCCGGTCGCCGGGCATCGCCTTCGCCGTCACCGCGATGATCGGCAGATCGGCGAATCGGGGCATTTCCCGGATCGCGGCCGTGGCCGTGTAACCGTCCATTTCGGGCATCATCACGTCCATCAGGATGATGTCGATATCGTCGTGCCGCTTCAGGGTTTCGATGCCCCGCCGGCCATCCGTCGCGTGCAGCACGATCAGGCCGTGCGGCTCCAGGCTGCTCACGATGGCGAACACGTTCCGGTCGTCGTCCTCGACCACCAGGACCTTCCGGCCCGACAGCCGGTCGTGCGCGACGGCGGGTGGCGCGGGGGAGGGGTCGACCTGTCCGTCGCCGTCGCGATGCGCCGAGCGGATCAGCGGCAGCACGTCGTCCAACTGGTCCGCCGACAGGTGCAGGGTGATCCGCTCGCGCAGTTCGTCCAGTGATGGCAACAGTTCCAGCGGCTGGCTGCGGCTGCGCGCCGCGAGCAGTCGCTCATGCGCCTTGTCCAGTTTGCCGGTCGGATGGGCGAGCACCGGCAGCGCGGCGAGGTCCGGATCCGCTGCCAACTCGTCCAGCAGCGTGAACGCCGCCCCGCCGGGCAGGCTGAGGTCGAGTACCACGCAGTGATAGCGGTGCGCGGTCAGCGCCGCCACCGCGTCCGTGGTGCTGTTCGCGGTGATGATGTCGATCGCGCCGTGGATGTCCGCCAACTCCGCCGCACCGCCCCTGGTGAGCAGCGTGAGCAGGCCGCTGGGCGGACCCTCCACCACCAGCACCCGGCGGGCCACCGGACCGATCGCGGCTGTCTGTCCATTGTGGTCGCCGTCCTCGCCGGCGCCGTTGACCAGGCTGTCGATGCCGAAGCCGTTGGTCGAGTCGATCGCCGCCAGGTCCGTGATCGGCACCGGCTGCGGCGAGATCGCGCCGGGCACCGGTGTGTGCCGCAACGGCAGGTACATGGTGAACGTGCTGCCCCGGCCCAGTTCGCTGGCCACGTGCACCTCGCCGCCGAGCAGCGCGGCCACCTCACGGCTGATCGACAGGCCCAGCCCGGACCCGCCGTACTTGCGGCTGGTGGTGCCGTCGGCCTGTTGGAACGCGCCGAAAATCGAGTTCAGTTTCTCGGTGGCGATGCCGATTCCGGTGTCCATCACGGCGAACGAGACGGTGCGATCGGAATCCCGCGCCGCCGCCAACCGCACGCCTGGCGCCAGCCCGATCTGCAGTTCGACCCGGCCGGCCTCGGTGAATTTCACCGCGTTGGACAACAGGTTCCGCAGCACCTGGCGCAGCCGCTGCTGGTCGGTGAACAGCTCGGCGGGCATGTCCGGCGCGACCACGATCTCGAATCGCAGTCCCTTTTCGGCGGTCAGCGGCTGGAACGTGCTGTGCACGTAGTCCAGCAGCTCGGCCACCCGGAACCGCTCGGTGTGGATGTCCATCTTGCCGGCCTCGACCTTGGACAGATCGAGGATGTCGTTGATCAGCTGCAACAGGTCCGAGCCGGCGGAGTGGATCACGTTCGCGAACTCGACCTGTTTGGGCGTCAGGTTTCCGGTGGAGTTCTGGGTGAGCAGCCGGGCCAGGATCAGCAGGCTGTTCAACGGAGTCCGCAGCTCGTGCGACATGTTCGCCAGGAATTCCGACTTGTACTTGGAGGCCAGCGCCAACTGCTGCGCGCGGTCCTCCAGTTCCTGCCGCGCGTGCTCGATCTCCATGTTCTTGATCTCGATGTCGCGGTTCTGCCGGGCCAGCAGCGCGGCCTTGTCCTCCAACTCGGCGTTGGAATACCGCAGTTCCTCCTGCTGCGCCTGAAGTTCCTCGGATCGCGCCTGCAGTTCCGCGGTCAGCCGCTGCGATTCGGCGAGCAGGGTGTCGTTGCGGGAGTTGGCCAGAATCGTGTTGACGTTGACGCCGATGGTCTCGGTCAGCTGTTCCAGCAACGACCGGTGCGCCCCGGTGAACGGCCGCAGCGACGCCAGCTCGATCACGCCGAGGACCTGGTCTTCGAACAGGATCGGCAGCACGGTCACGTTCACCGGCGTGGACGCGCCGAGGCTGGACGAGATCTGCACATATCCCGGCGGCGCGCCGTCCACCACGATCGGCCGCTTGCTCGCCGCCGCCTGCCCGATCAGCGACTCGCCGAAGCGGAACTCGCCGGCCAGCATCTCCGGCGCGGGATGGCCGTAGCTGGCGATCAGCGTCAGCCGCGGCTTGCCGCGCGCCAACTCGGTGACCAGGAACGTCGCGTACTGCGCGTCGACCAGCGGCGTCAGCTCGTCCAGGATCAGCTTGGTCACCGTGGACAGGTCGCGGTGGCCCTGCATCAGCTCGGACATCCGCGCGACGTGCGTCTTGAGCCAGTCCTGCTCCTGGTACGCCTGGGTGGTGTCGCGCAGCGAGTGCACCATCGCGTTGATGTTGTCCTTCAGCTCCGCGACCTCGCCCTGCGCCTCCACCGAGATCGAGCCGGTCAGGTCGCCACGGGCCACGGCGCTGGTCACGTCGGCGATCGCGCGCACCTGCCGGGTCAGGTTCCCGGCCAGGTCGTTCACGTTCTCGGTCAGCCGCTTCCAGGTGCCGGACACGCCCTCGACCTGCGCCTGGCCGCCCAGTCGGCCCTCCCGGCCGACCTCGCGCGCCACCCTCGTGACCTCCGCCGCGAACGACGAGAGCTGGTCGACCATGGTGTTGATGGTCGTTTTGAGTTCCAGGATCTCGCCCCGGGCGTCGACGTCGATCTTCTTCGACAGGTCGCCCCGGGCGACGGCGGTGGTGACCTGGGCGATGTTGCGGACCTGGCCGGTCAGGTTGTTCGCCATCGAGTTCACGTTGTCGGTCAGGTCTTTCCAGGTGCCGGCCACGTGCGGCACCCGCGCCTGGCCGCCCAGGATTCCCTCGGTGCCGACCTCGCGCGCGACTCGGGTCACCTCGTCGGCGAACGCGCGCAGGGTGTCCACCATGGTGTTGATCGTGGACGCCAGCGCGGCCACCTCGCCGCGCGCCTCGACGGCGATCTTCTTCGACAGGTCGCCCTGGGCGACGGCGGTGGTGACCTGGGCGATGTTGCGGACCTGGCTGGTCAGGTTGTTCGCCATCACGTTGACGTTGTCGGTCAGGTCCTTCCAGGTGCCCGAAACGCCACGGACATTCGCCTGGCCGCCGAGGTTTCCTTCGGTGCCCACTTCGCGGGCGACGCGGGTTACTTCGTCGGCGAATGAGGAGAGTTGGTCGACCATGGTGTTGATGGTGGTTTTGAGTTCGAGGATTTCGCCGCGGGCGTCGACGGTGATTTTCTTGGACAGGTCGCCGGTGGCGACCGCCGTCGCGACCTGCGCGATCGACCGCACCTGGCCGGTCAGGTTGCCGGCCATCACGTTCACCGACTCGGTGAGCGCCTTCCATGTCACCGACACTCCGCGCACCGTGGCCTGGCCGCCGAGGTTTCCTTCGGTGCCGACTTCGCGGGCGACGCGGGTTACTTCGTCGGCGAATGAGGAGAGTTGGTCGACCATGGTGTTGATGGTGGTTTTGAGTTCGAGGATTTCGCCGCGGGCGTCGACGGTGATTTTCTTGGACAGATCGCCTTTCGCGACCGCCGTCGCGACCTGGGCGATGTCGCGGACCTGGCCGGTCAGGTTGCCGGCCATCGCGTTCACCGAGTCGGTCAGGTCCTTCCAGGTGCCGGACACGCCCGGCACCGCCGCCTGGCCGCCCAGCTTCCCCTCGGTGCCGACCTCGCGCGCCACCCGGGTGACCTCCGAGGTGAACCGGGCGAGCTGATCGACCATGCCGTTGAACACGGTGGAGATCTGGTCCATCAGCTCGTCGCCGACCTCGGGCAGCCGGGTGCCGAAATCACCGTCGCGCACCGCCGTGAGGCCAACGAGCAGTTGTTGCAGCCGTTCGTCGTCCAGCGCCCGCTCCACCGGCCGTTCGGCCGCCCGACGGGAGGACGTCACACCTTGGGCCACCGCGATTCTCCGTCCCTACCGGCTCTGCTCTCGTCGTCCGTTCTCCTCAATGTAGTGGCGCGCGCGGTGAACACCGAGAGCCGTGCGCCGAAAGCATCGAGTAATCGGGCTTGTTCCGGGTAGTCTGAGCTGAGACCATCGCTGTTCCGCGCGCCGCGTCATGAGGCTGGCCGGGCGCGTGTTGTGCTGTTGTGTCCGTGCACTGCGCTGCGTTGAGCACTGCGCTGTGTTGTGCGTCGCGTGCGTCGAACGGGGTTTCCGGTGACTCGACCTCCACCCGCCACCGCGCCGGCCGACTCTGTCGAACCAGTCGAGGTCGAGGGCCGGTTGCCGCTGGTCGTCGATCGGCTGCGCAGCGAACTGCGGGCACTGCGGGTGCACACCGCGTCCCGCTCGGTGGTGGATGTCGCCAAGGGTGTGCTGGTCGAGCGGCTGCGCTGCGGCCCGGCCGAAGCCGCCGAACAGCTGTCCCGGCTGGCCGCCGCGTCCAATCTGTCCCTGGTCGACTGGGCCGCCGAGGTGATCAACCAGGCCGCCGGCGACGCGCTGGCCGCGCCCGCCGACGCCGAGAACGACTCCGCTGCCGCGCTGGACCCGGCCGCCGCGCGCCGGCTGCGGGTCGCCGAGGCCGCGATGCTCGCCGCGCCCGACGCCGACGACCTGGCCCGGTCCCTGCTGTCCGAGGCGTTGCGGCCGTTGGGCGTGGTCGCCGTGGCGCTGTGGGTGTTGCAGCCCGACGGCGCGTTGGAACTCGCCGGCCGGGCCGGCCTCGATGCCGCCGAGGCGGGCCGCTGGCGTCGGCTGCCGCCGCAGTTGGACAGCCTTCCGCAGCGGGTGGCGCGGCTGGGCCAGCCGCGTTGGCTGCCGGCCGGCGTGCCCGGCGACGATCCGGTGCCGGCGCTGGGCGGCCGGTCCGCCGCCGCCCGCGCGGTGCTGCCGCTGACCGACCGGTCCGCGCTGCTCGGTGTCGCGGAGGTCTGCTGGCCGGAACCGCGGGACGGATTCTCCGCGCGGGAACGCAAGGAACTGGTGGTGTGCGCGGACACCTGCGCGCGGGCGCTGAGCAGCTCGGAGTCGATCGGCCGGTCCGGCCGGCCGGACGGGCACCTGGACTCGGCGCGGCTGTGGCTGTCCGGTGTGCTGGACGGGCTGATGGAATCGGTGCTGCTGGCCCGACCGGTCCGCGCCGACGACGGTGACGGCGGCGATGGGGCCGTGCACGACTTCTACATCGACTACGTCAACCGGGTGTTCACCGATCCGGCCGGGCGGGGGCGGCGCGAGCTGATCGGCCGCCACCTGTTGGAGGTGTATCCGACCGACACCGGCCGGCGTGGGCTGTTCGACGTGGCGCTGCGGGCGTTGACCGAGCCGACCGCGCCCGCACCGACCGGGATCGTGCTGACCGCGCTGGACGACGGCGCCCCGCACTCCGCGTCGGTCACCGTGTCGGCAAGCCGTTGCTACGACGGCGTTCTGCTGTGCTGGCAGCCGGAAGCGGTGGCCAACCGGCTGGCCGCGCTGCCCCGGCAGGCGCAGTGGCTGGGCCAGATGGGCGGGTTCGAGCAGAACCTGACCACCGGCAAGACCACCTGGACCGAGTACACCTACGCGCTGTTCGGCCTGACGCCGACCGCCGAGGCGCTGCCGCTGGACCGGCTGCGCACCCGGACGCATCCGCACGACGGGCCGTTGGTGGGGGAGTTCCTGCGGACCGTGCTGCGCGACCGGCAGGCCAGCACGGTCACCTGCCGGCTGATCCGGGCCGACGGCGCGGTCCGGCGGGTGCGAGTGTTCGCCGAGCCGGTGATCGACGCGCTCGGCAACCTCACCCACGTGCACGGCGCGTACCAGGACGTTTCCGCGCAGTATCACGTCGAATTCGCGCTGGCGGCCACCCGCGACCAGCTCGCCGACAGCGAGGCGCGGGCCGAGGACGAGCACCGGCTGGCCCGCCGGCTGCAGCGGGTCATCATGCCGGCGGCCGAGTCGCCGGTGGCCTGCAGCGGGCTGCGGGTGGCGGTTCGGCTGCGGCCGGCCAGTGGGCACGACCAGGTCGGCGGCGACTGGTACGACGCGGTGGCGCTGCCGTCCGGGCCGGTGTTGCTCACCGTCGGGGACGTGGTCGGGCACGGGGTCGAGGCGGCGACCGGGATGGTCGCGTTGCGGAACGCGTTGCGCGGCTTGGCGATCACCGGCGAGCCGCCGGCGCGGCTGTTGTCCTGGCTGAACACGGCCGCGATCGCGGAGAACATCGCCGGCACGCTGATCTGCGGCCTGTATGACCAGGAGAGCCGGATGCTGAGCTGGGCGCGCGCCGGCCACCTGCCGCCGTTGCTGGTGCGGGACGGCGTGGCGCGGCTGTTGCCGGTGCCGCGCGGAATGATGCTCGGCGCGTCATCGTCGGCGCGGTACGAGCAGACCGAGATGGCGCTGACGGTCGGCGACACGCTGCTGATGTTCACCGACGGCGTGATCGAGCGCCGACAGTCCGATTTGGACACCGGACTGGACGAACTGCTGCACAACGCCACCGTCACCGCCGCGCAGACCGGCGACGACCTGGACGACTACTGCGACCGACTGCTGGCCGCCAGCGCGTCCGACACCCACGACGACGCCTGCCTGATCACCATCCGAGTCACCTGAGCCGATCCCGGAGCATCATCCTGGGATGCCGCGACCGCGCCGCGATCGCATAGTTCGGCCCCGGCAACAGCAGCCGCCGCAGGACCCGCCGCACCAGCCCGGCCAACCGTCGCGATCCCATGTCGGCTCCAGTGCAGGCGATCCGCGTGAAAAGCCGACGATACAGCCAAAAGAGTCAATCGTCAGCAATCTCCAGATCAGCGCGCACCGTGCTGCCGGGTTGGATCGTGGCGGGTCATTCCGGCCACTCCTGGTGGAGCTCCTGGAGATATCCGGCCGGATAGCACTCGGTGAACGCTCCGCTGGATTCCCGGATCGCGGCCCGCTCGGCCTCGATCCGTGACGGACCTGGCGAGTGGGCAGCGGCATCCGTTCGATCGTCGGCCATGTCGGCCATGTCGTTCACGCTGTCGATCATAGGGCGGCGTCCGGCGCGCTAGCCAAGAAGTTTGTCGCGGAGCCCGGCCAGGGTGCGGGCGAGCAGGCGGGAGACGTGCATCTGGGAGATGCCCAGCTTTTCGGCGATCTGGCTCTGTGTCATGTTCAGGTAGAACCGCATGGTCAGGATGCGCAGCTCGCGTTCGGGCAGCTGCTGCAACAGCGGCCGCAGCGACTCGTGGTACTCGACTTTGACCAGCGCGTCGTCCTCGAACCCGATCGCCGCGATCAGCGCCGTGCTCGTCGCGCCGTCCACCGCCATACCGTCCAATGAGGACGTTCGGTAGGCGGCCATCGCCTCGATGCCCTCGTAGACGTCCTCCACCGGAACGTTCAGGTGCGCGGCGATGTCGGTGGGTGCGGGCGCCCGGCCGAGATGCTGGGCCAGCTCGGCGATCGCGGTGCCGATGCGCAGGTGCAGTTCCTTGAGCCGGCGGGGCACCTGCAACGACCAGCTCGTGTCGCGGAAGTGCCGGCGCACCGCGCCCAGGATCGTCGGGATCGCGAACGCCGGGAAGTCGATGCCCCTGGTCGGGTCGAACCGGTCGACCGCGTTGATCAAGCCCAATGTCGCGGCCTGCTCCAGATCACCGTGTGGCTCGCCCCGGTTCCAGAACCGGCGGGCCGCCTGCTGCGCCAGCGGAAGGTAGCCGATCACCAGCCGGGAACGCAGTTCGAGCCGACGCGGATGGTCGTCGGCCAACGCGGCCATCTCATGGAACAGCGGAAGAAGATGGCCGTACTCGGTCGCCGCTTCGACGCTGGTGTCCCGCTGCTGCGGCCCATCGCCCGGTCCGGTCAAGCGTCGGCCGCCTTGGCCCGTCTCTTGACGAGTTCGATGTGCGCGACCTCATCGGACACCCACGATCGGACCTCGTCAGCCAGCGCGTTCAGCACATGCCAGCCGAAGGTGTTCTGCCGCAACAAGGTGGCGTCGGTCGTCGGCGCGGACGCGCACACCGTGATCTCGGCGGCGCGGATCACGAACCGGCACAACAGATCCGAGGCCGGCTCGGCGGCGGCGACCAGCGCGCCACACGCCTCGTCCACGGCCAGTTTGAGATCGGCGATCGCGTCCAGGTCGTAGTCGGCGCGCATCGCGATGTCCGACACGACGGCGCGCACGATGGACAACTGGCTCGCCGACGCCGGTATCCGCACCTCGATCTCGGCCGGCGCGTCCAGCCGGGTGTGGTCAAGACCCGGCACGGCTGGGTTCCACCCGGTTGATGGCGCGGACGGCTTCCTCCGGGCTGGGATAGACCGGGAAGATCTCCGACAGCCCGGTGGCGATCAGCGGCCGGAGCACGCTGTGCGAGGTCGCGGACAGGAACAGCGGCACCGCGCGCCGCTCCGCCTGATGCAGCGCGCCGACCAGCGTGGCCAGACCGGCCGAGCCCAGGAACGTCACCCCGTTCAGGTCGACCACGACGGCGGGCGCGTCGTCCACCTGCTCGGTCAGACTGGATTTCAACGTCGGCGCGGTCAACATGTCGAGCTCGCCGCTGACGGCGACGACGGTGACCCCGTCGAGCCGTTGCACCACCACGTCAATGGTGGCGGGCACGGCGAAATCCGATTCCCTGACGTTGGGGTTTGACATCTACCTCTCCGACTCGCGCCTCGACCGCTCCCAGCCACGTTACGGAGATCGGCGTGGCCACACAACCACCACCGGGGCGACGGCGGCGGTGACCCAGGGTGCGACTGATCGCTGGCCTGCGAGCGTAGAGGGTCCGGTGCGGGCGCGGTCAACAGGTCGGTGCCGGCCGTCACGGCACCGCACAGCGCGTTCGGACCGACACGCCGCTACGGACGGTCGCGAAGTCGCCGGTCACGGTAGACTTGATGCTGTTGGGTGGTGGTTGTATGAGCCGGTCGGAGGTGTGGCAGCTGTGGCTGAGGTGAACGATGTGGTAGCCGCGCTGCTTTCGCGGACGGGCCCGATAACGACCATGAAGCTGCAGAAGCTGGTCTACTACTCGCAGGCATGGCACCTCGTTTTTCATGCTGAACCGTTGTTCCCCAACGTTATCGAGGCGTGGCCGCAGGGGCCGGTGACGCGGTCGCTCTACGAGAAGCACCGGGGGCGGCGTCAGTTGGCCACGTGGCCTTCAGGGAACAAGGACAACCTGACTGCCGCGGAGCAGGACACGTTGCGATGGGTTCTGGGCAAGTACGCGCATTTCTCTGCTGAATCATTGTCGCAGATGACCCACATGGAAGCCCCGTGGCTGATTGCCAGGGGGACGCTGGGGCCCAACAAGAGTTCATCGAATCCGATCACGTTGCAGAATATGGCGCACTTCTACTCGCGGCAACGTGCCGAAGTTGACGTCGCGGTGTCGCATGCCGCGGCGAGTGCCGCACTTGAAGGCGTCGAGCTGGATGACAGGTGGCAGGAAACGCTGCGTTCGGTGGCCGCCGGCACGAAGTCCGCGGAGGATGCGGTGGCCGAAGAGATCCGTCGGGTTAGTCGTCGGTGAGTGATCCTTATCTGATTCCCGGCACGGCGTGTCTGGCGAATAAGCTCGGTATCAGCGATGTGGATGAGCTGTCTGAGGTCGAGTTCAGGCTCGTCAGCATCCGGGAGGTGCAGGTGGCGCGGGACACGCTTCCTGGCGAGTACAACTTGGCGCATCTGCAAACTTTTCACCACGCGTTGTTTCGAGATGTTTATGAGTGGGCCGGGCATACTCGTACGGTCAACATGTCCAAAGAGAACTCCACGTTCGCCGCCTGGCAGTTCGTTCAAGACGAGACATCCGCGGTCCTGGCCGGGCTGGAGCGCGATAACTGGCTGATGGGTGTGCAGCGCGAACGATTCATCGAGCTGTTGGCGCATTACTACGGCGAACTCAACGCCCGACACCCCTTCCGGGAAGGCAACGGGCGCGCACAGCGCGCGTTCCTACGCCAACTTGCTGCCGCGGCCGGCTGGCGAGTCGACTGGTCGGCGCTGAGCAACGAAGACAACATCGCCGCGTCGAAGCTCACTCTTCTCCGGGCTGACTTCAAACTGATGCGTGAAGTGCTGGATCTCCTGGTCGTGCGGATGTAGACCACTGGATTGGGTCCTACAACTGCCCAACGGTCGTCACCCGGACCGCTGCCGCGCCGGACTCGTCGGATTCCGCCAGATCGATCTCCGCGCTCAGGCCCCAGTCGTGATCGCCGGCCGGGTCATCGAAGATCTGCCGGACCGTCCACTTGTCCGGCCCGGCGTCCACGCTCAGCAGCTGCGGACCGCGGGCGTCCGGGCCGGTGCCGATCTCGTCGTACAACTCGAAGTACGGCTGCAGCGCGTCCTCCCACGCCTCGGCGTCCCAGCCAGACGTGGCGTCCAACTCGCCCAGCGCCCAGTAGTCCCGGCGAGCCGCCAGTTCCACCCGGCGGAACAGCGCGTTGCGCACCAGCACCCGGAACGCCCGGGTGTTGCGGGTGACCGCCGGCGGCTTCTCGTCCACCACTGCGGCGTCGGTGGGGTTGCGCAGCCGCTCCCACTCGTCCAGCAGGCTGGAATCCACCTGCCGGACCAACTCGCCCAGCCATTCGACCAGGTCGTTGAGCTCCTCGGTCTTGGCGTCGTCGGGCACGGTCTGCCGGACCGCGCGGTAGGCGTCGGCGAGGTAGCGCAGCACCAGGCCCTCCGACCGGGCCAGGCCGTAGAAGCCGACGTACTCGGTGAACGTCATCGCCCGCTCGTACATGTCGCGGGCCACCGACTTCGGCGACAGCTCGTGCTCGGACACCCAGGGATGGCCGCGCCCGTACGCCTCGTAGCCGGCGTGCAGCAGCTCGGCCAGCGGCCGCGGATGGCCGACGTCCTCCAGCAGCTCCATCCGTTCCTCGTACTCCACCCCCTCGGCCTTGAGCGCCGCCACGGCCTCGCCGCGCGCCTTGAACCGCTGCGCCGACAGCACCGGCCGGGGATCGTCCAAAGTGGACTCGATGACGGACAGGACGTCCAGCGGGTAGCCGGGGGAGTCGCGGTCCAGCAGCTCGATCGCGGCCAGCGCGAACGGTGACAGCGGCTGGTTCAGCGCGAAGTTGAGTTGCAGCTCGTCCACCAGCTGGAACCGCCGGCCGTCCGGATCCGGCTCGGTCAGCCGCTCGACCACGCCGGCCGCCCGCAGCGCCCGGTAGATCGCGAACGCCCGCAGGATGTGCCTGCGTTGCGCGGCCGGCGATTCGTGGTTGTCGGTCAACAGGTTCCGCATCGCCGCGAAGGCGTCGCCGGGCCGGCCGACCACGTTGAGCAGCATCGCGTGGTTGACGGTGAAACTGGAGGTGAGCGGCTCCGGCTCGGCGGCCACCAGCCGCTCGAAGGTGTGCTCGCTCCACGACACGAAACCCTCGGGCGGCTTCTTGCGCACCACCCGCCGGCGCTTCTTCACGTCGTCGCCGGCCTTGGCCAGCGCCTTCTCGTTCTCCACCACGTATTCCGGCGCCTGCACGACCACATTCCCCACCGTGTCGTAGCCGGCGCGGCCGGCACGACCGGCGATCTGGTGGAACTCCCGGGCCTTGAGCTGCCGGGTGCGCGTTCCGTCGTATTTGGACAGTGCGGTGAACAGCACGGTGCGGATCGGCACATTGATGCCCACCCCCAGGGTGTCCGTGCCGCAGACGATCTTCAGCAGCCCGGCCTGGGCCAACCGTTCCACCAGTCGCCGGTACTTGGGCAGCATTCCGGCGTGGTGCACGCCGATCCCGTGCCGCACCAGCCGGGACAGGGTACGGCCGAAGCCGGCCGAGAACCGGAACCCGCCGATCAGGTCCGCGATCGCGTCCTTCTCGGCGCGGGTGCACACGTTCACGCTCATCAGCGCCTGCGCCCGTTCCAGCGCGGCGGCCTGGGTGAAGTGCACGACGTAGACCGGCGCGCCGTGGGTGACCAGCAGCTCTTCGATCGTCTCCGGAACCGGGGTGAGCACGTACCGGTACATCAGCGGGACCGGCCGCTCGGCGGACCGGACGACGGCGGTGGCCCGGCCGGTGCGCCGGGTCAGGTCGCGCTGGAAGAAGTCGACGTCGCCGAGGGTGGCCGACATCAGCAGGAACTGCGTGTGCGGGAGTTCCAGCAGCGGCACCTGCCAGGCCCAGCCCCGGTCCGGCTCGGCGTAGAAGTGGAACTCGTCCATGACCGCCTGGCCGATGTCCGTGCTGCCGCGCAGCGCGAGGTTGGCCAGGATCTCGGCGGTGCAGCAGATGATCGGCGCGTCCGGGTTCACGCTGGAGTCGCCGGTCATCATCCCGACCTTCGCCGGGCCGAATATCTCGCACAGCGCGAAGAACTTCTCCGACACCAACGCCTTGATCGGCGCGGTGTAGAACGTCCGTTTTCCGTGCGCCAGCGCGGTGAAATGCGCGCCGGTGGCGACCAGGCTCTTGCCGGAACCGGTGGGTGTGCTGAGGATGACGTTGTCGCCGGACACGATCTCGATCAGCGCCTCGGCCTGCGCCGGATAGAGCTCCATGCCCTGCCCGTCCACCCAGGTGGAGAAGGCGTCGAACAGCGAATCGGGGTTTACCGGGTCCGGCACCAGGTCGGTCAGCGTCATGGTGCCTCCATGGTGCCTGTTCAAACCGGCCCGGTCGATCCGGGGGTTGGCTTCCCGGTGGGTTTCGTGTTCCGATGGACAGCGGTGCCAGCCCGGCGAGGATCGCGGGGCGGGCATCGGGCCGCCACTACAGCGCTGTCGGGGTGCCGTCGGAGGTGTGATGCGCAAGGCGATGTTGGAGAGCTTCGTCCTTGGCGATGTGCTGAGGACCCGAGCCCAGACCCACCGAACCGAGCCGTTTCTCAAGTTCCACGAAGGCGACATCAGCTACGGCGAAGTCGACGCGATGGCCGATCGGATAGCCCAGGGGCTGATCGCCGGCGGCGTCGGACGCGGCGACCACGTCGCGGTGATGCTCCCCAACTGCGCCGACTTCCTGTACGTGATCTTCGCCCTGGCCCGGATCGGCGCGGTCGCCGTGCCGGTCAACACCGCCCACCGCGGCGAACTGCTGCGCCACGTGCTGGTCAGCTCGGACTCCACGATGCTGATCATCGACGACGGCTACGTTGACCGGTTGGCGCCACTGGCGAACAAGCTGCCCGGCCTGCGCCGGATCGTGGTGCGTCCCCGGGCCGGCAAGGTCGACAGCGGCCCGCATCCGCTGGGCCTGCCGGTGGTCGCCTGGTCGAGCCTGCTCGACCACGGTGCCGAGGCGCCGCGGGTGGATGTCGGCTTCCACGACCTGCAGGCGATCATGTACACGTCGGGCACCACCGGCCCGTCCAAGGGTGCGATGTGCTCCCACGCCCTGGCGCTGACCTGCGCGTACGACTCGCTGAACTACCTGGACCGGTGGGGCCAGACCATCTACTGCCCGCTGCCGCTGTTCCACGCCGCCGGGCTGTGGGACGGCATGATGTCGGCGCTGCTGGGCGGCGGCTCGATCGCCGTGGTGGACAAGTTCCACGCCTCGACGTTCTGGGACGACGTGCGCCGCTTCGACGCGGCCGTCGCGATGAGCGTGTTCTCGATGATCCCGATCCTGCTCAACCAGGTGCCCACGCCCCGGGACAAGGACCACCCGCTGCGCACGTTCTACATGGGAAAGTCCAGTTTGGACGAACCGTTGCGGGAGCGGTTCGGGGTGCGCGCGGTGGAGACGTACACCAGCACCGAGGTCGGCATCGCCACCGGCAGCCCGTACGGCGAGTGGAAGACCGGCTCCTGCGGCACCGCGCACGATGAGCGGTTCGAGGTCGCCGTGGTGGACGAGCACGACCGCGAGGTGGGACCGGGCGAGCCCGGCGAGCTCGTGGTCCGCCCCCGGCAGCCGTTCGTGATCACCACCGGCTACTACGGCGCGGCCGAGGCGACCGCGACATGCTTCCGCAACATGTGGTTCCACACCGGCGACCGGGTGTGGCGGGACGAGGACGGGTACTTCTACTTCCTGGACCGGATGAAGGACTCGATTCGCCGGCGCGGCGAGAACATCTCCGCGTTCGACCTCGAATGCGAGGTCAACCTGCACCCGGCGGTGCTGGAGTGCGCCGCGATCGGCGTGCCGTCCGAACTGGAGGATGAGGACGTCAAGCTGGCGGTCGTGCTGCGGCCGACCGCGAACCTGGACGCCGAGGAACTGGTCGACTTCTGCACGGAGAAGCTGCCCCGCTACATGGTTCCGCGCTACGTCGAGTTCGTGGACGCCCTGCCGCGCACGCCCACCGACAAGGTCGCCAAGTACCGGCTGCGCGCCCAGGGCGACCACGGCATCACCGAGCGCACCTGGGATCGTGAGGCGCCGGCCGTTGGGACAGACGGCGGGGACGAACCGAACGCGGCGGCCGGATAGGAAACGACAGGGATGCATTGGGAGGACACGCCAGCGCAGGCGGCGTTTCGGGACGAGGTTCGCGCCTTCATCGCCGACGCCTTTCCCGCCGAGTACCGGCCGGATCCGGTCGCCGAGCACAGCCTGGAACCCGAGGACGTCTGGGGCTACAACTGGCCCGTCGACCGGGTTTCCGACGACCCCGACCGCCGAGCGGGCGCCCGGAAGTGGGCGGCGGCGCTGGCCCGGCGCGGCTGGATCGCGCCGCACTGGCCCACCGAGTACGGCGGCGCGGGGCTGACCGCCATGGCGGAGTTCGTGCTGCACGAGGAGATGATGCGGGCGCGGGTGCCGACGGTGAACGGGATCGGCGCGTTCCTGCTCGGCCCGACGCTGCTCGAACACGGCACCGACGAGCAGCGCGCCGAGCACCTGCCGCCGATCGCGCGCGGCGAGCGGACCTGGGCGCAGGGCTTCTCCGAGCCGGGCGCGGGCTCCGACCTGGCGTCGCTGCGCACCCGCGCCGTGCGGGACGGGGACGACTACGTGGTCAACGGCCAGAAGGTGTGGACCTCGCTGGGCCAGCACGCCGACTGGCTGTTCGTGCTGGTGCGCACCGACCCGGACGCGGCCAAACCACACCGGGGCATCACGTTCCTGCTGGTGGACGCCGCGACCCCCGGTGTGACGATCCGGCCGATCGAGGACATCCGCGGCGCCAGCCCGTTCGCCGAGGTCTTCTTCTCCGACGCGCGGGTGCCGGTGCGCAACCGGGTCGGCGCGGAGAACCGCGGCTGGTACGTGGCGATGACCGCGCTGAGCTTCGAGCGGGCCGGCATCGGCGCGACGGTGAAATTCGAGCAGGCGCTGTCCCAACTGGTCGACCACCTCCGGGCCGACGGACCGGGTCTGCGGGCCGACCGGGCGACGCTGCGGCTGGAGATCGCCCGCCGGTACACCGAGATGCGGGTGCTCTACAACCTCGCCCGCTACACGGTTTCCCGGCAGGCCGGCGGCGGTGTGCCGGGTTACGAGGCCTCGGTCAACCAGCTCTTCGGCGCCGAACTGGCGCAGCGGCTGGCCGACACCGGCACGAAGGCCTTCGGTCCGCTCGCCCAGTCGTGGGACCGGCGGGACGCGCCGCTGGCCGCCGCGTTCACCCATCTGCGGTTCGACGCGGTCGCCGCTACCTTCCTCGGTGGCACAACGGAAATCCAACGAAACGTGATCGCCACCAGGGGCCTGAACCTGCCTCGAAGCTGAACCCGTCTGGAGAAGTGGAGCACATGTACGAGACCCTTGACGTGAAGATCGAAGAGCGGGTGGCCTGGCTGACGCTCAACCGGCCGGACAAGCTCAACGCGCTGTCGCCGACCTCCCTGCACGAGCTGCGCCAGGTCTTCACCGAGCTCGACGACAACGAGGACGTCTGTGTGGTCGTGTTGCGCGGGGCCGGCGACCGGGCCTTCTGCGCGGGCATGGACCTCGCCTGGTCCGAGTCACTCACCAAAAAGGACCGAATCGAGCAGGGTCGGCTGGGCGAGAAGACGTTCGCCATGATGGAGCGGCTGTCCATTCCGGTGATCGCCGCGGTGCACGGCTACGCCGTCGGCGGCGGGCTGGAACTGGCCCTGGCGGCCGACTTCATCGTCTGCTCGGACGACGCCAAGATGGGCCTGGTCGAGATCACCCTCTCGGCGCGGCCGCCGTATCGGCCCAAGATCACCGCCGACGGCGACCCGGACCAGCCGGAGTTCGGCGGATCGGCGCCGGGCTGGGGCGGCGTCAAGCGGCTGCCGGCCCGAATCGGTATGGCGCGCGCCAAGGAGCTGCTGTTCACCGGCGTCCGGCTGGACCCGCAGCGGGCGTTCGAACTCGGCCTGGTCAACAACGTGTTCCCGGCCGAGGAGTTCGACAAGCGGGTGGGTGAGCTGGCCGAGCGGATCGCCGCGATGAACCGCTACAACCTGCGTCTGGTCAAGGAACTGGTGAGCAACGGCTACGACTGGATCGAGCCCCACCCGAGCTAAGGAGGTCGCCATGCGGATCTACCGAATAGACCATGTCGCGCAGGTGGCGCCCGACCTCGATGCTCAGGTCGGGTTGCTGGAGCGGCTGTTCGGCTTTCGGCGCACGCTGAGTTGGGACAACCCGGAGCAGGGCGTGCGCGGCGTACGGCTCGCGGTGCCCGGCAGTTGGGGGCAGACCTGGGAGGTGCTCGCGCCCTCCGGGGCCGACTCACCGATCCAGGCGGCGCTGGACGACAACGGCGGCCGGGCCGGCTTCCACCACGTCGGCGC
This sequence comes from Pseudonocardiaceae bacterium, assembly GCA_035552275.1. Lineage (GTDB taxonomy): Bacteria > Actinomycetota > Actinomycetes > Mycobacteriales > Pseudonocardiaceae > DASVLX01. The sequence continues at coordinate 17,606 of DASZLR010000261.1, forward strand.
CGAAGTCCCGGATCTGGACGCCGCGCGCGCCGAGTTGGAAGGCCTCGGGATCACGGTGACATCGGGGACACCGGGCGTCGGCTGGATCGAGGCGTCGCTGTCGCCGCCCAAACACGGCCGGGGCGTGCTGTTCCGGCTGCGCGGACCCGGCGGCCTGGCGCTGTGCGGCGACGAGACCGCCACGCCGGCCCAGTCGGCGCCGCCGGCCGGGCCGAGTCTTGGGATCGTCACGCTGGACCACATCTGTCAGGCGTTCTGGGACCGGGACGAGTTGGCCAGGTGGTATGCCGAGCTGGCCGGCTTCGTTCCGGTGTGGCGCACCCCGATCGACGAGCACCCGGACATGGCCGACCTGGTGCTCAACGTGCCCGGCTCGACCATCTGCTGGGAGGTGATCATGCCGCGAGGCGAGGATTCGTTCATCGACCGGTTCCTGGCCCGCAACGGCACGGCGGTGCACCACGTGACCTTCCAGGTGGCCGACTGGGACGCGGCGCTGGCGGCGTGCGCGCGGCAGGAGATCCCGACCTTCGATGAGGAGTCCGGGGTGACCGACGGGGCGGCCTGGAAGCACACCTTCATCCACCCGAAGCACGTCGGCGGGGTGCTGGTTCAGTTGTTCTGGGAAGAGCGGCCCGGGGTGTGGGTGCGGTCGGACAAGATTCCGCCGGAGAGCTGATGGACCTCACCCTCACCGACGATCAGCGACTGATCCAGACCGCCGCGCGGGAACTGCTGGACTCCCGCGCGGCGGCGGCCGGCGCGCGGGCGGTCGCCGCCGAGCCGGCCGGCTACTCGACGCAGTTGTGGAAGGAGATGGTGGAACTCGGCTGGACCGGACTGGCCTTTCCGGAGTCGCACGGCGGTGTCGGCGCGGGCTTTCTGGAGCTGTGTCTGGTCATCGAGGAACTGGGTCGAGCGCGGGTGCCCAGCCCGTTCGTGCCGACTGTGGCCTGCTGCGGCCTGCCGATCCTGCGGCACGGCACGGAGGCGCAGCGGGCCGAGTGGCTGGGCGCGATCGCGCGCGGCCGGATCATGAGTTACGCCCTCGGCGACGAGGTGGCCGCCGAACGGTTCGCACAAGGGTTGGCACTGAACGGTTCGGCGCTGTTCGTGCCCTACGCCGACGCCGCCGACCAACTGCTCGTGGTGGCCCGACACGGCGACGAGTCGGTCGTCGCGCTGGTCGACACCGCCGCACCGGGTGTCGTCCGGGAGGGGTTGGAGGTGGTCGGCGATCCGTCGTGCCGGGTGTCCTTCGAGGACGTCCGGGTGCCCGGCGAGCGGGTGCTCGGCGGGTCGGAGGTGGCTGGATCGGAGGTAGCCGGGTCGGCGGTCGCTGAGGCGGTCACCGCGTACGGGACGGCGGCGGTGTGCGCGGAGATGGTCGGCGGCGCGCAGGGCGTACTGGACATGACGGTGGAGTACGCGCGCCAGCGGGAGCAGTTCGGCAAGCCCATCGGGGCGTTCCAGGCCGTCCAGCATCACTGCGCCGACATGGCGATCGACGTGCTGAGTTCGCGGTTCATCGCGTACGAGGCGATCTGGCGGCTGGCGTCCGAAGTGGACGCCACGATGGAGCTGTCGCTGGCGAAGTCGTGGGTTTCCGAGGCATACCAGCGGGTGTGCGCGCTGGGTCATCAGGTGCACGGCGCGATCGGCTTCACCGCCGAGCACGACCTGCACTACTACTCGCGGCACGCCATGGCGTCGGCGCTGGCCTTCGGCGACGCCGACGTCCACAGCGAACAGGTCGCGAGAAACCTGGGCATCTAGTGTCCTGGTGGCGGAGTTTGGTCAGCTCCGGGGCCAGCCGGCGCCCGGGACCGGCGCCGGCGCGGTCAGCACCTGGCCGGTGTGGCCGCCCAACAGCGCGCCCATGTTCTCCACGCCCTGCCAGTCCGCCACCATCATGAACAGTGTCCTGCCGTCCGCGCCGCCCAGCATGCAGGCGAAGCAGGCCTGGTCCAGCTCGATCCGATCCAGCACCGCGCCGCCCTCGGCCACCCGGGAACACCGCGCGCCGCCGGAAGCCATGTCCGAGCACCAGATGGCGCCCTCGGCGTCGAGACAGATGCCGTCGCCGCCGTGTTCGGCCCACACCCGGCGGTTCGACAGGCTGCCGTCGGCGGCGATGTCGAACGCGGTGAGCTGGCTGGCAAAGGACTCCGCGACGATCAGCGTCGCATTGTCCGGTGTCACCACCATTCCGTTGGGGAACGCGATGTCTTCGGCGACCTTCCGGACGGACCCGTCCGGGGTGATCAGCGCCAGGAATCCGGGCCGGAACTCCTCCACGCCGAACCGGAATCCGACGCTGTTGAGGTAGATGTTGCCCCGGCCGTCCACCACGATCTCGTTCCAGCCGGCGCCCAACTCGCTGAGGTCGGCGTGGGTGACCAGCGACCCGTCGGGTTCCTGCCGCAGCAGCCGGTCCTCGCTGGTCACCAGCAGCCGCCCGTCGGGCAGCCAGTCGATGGAGTACCCGACCGGGGTCGGGCTCTTGGCGACCACCTCGCGGTCGCCGTGCGCATCGAGCGCGACGATTTCCTGGGCGCCCCAGTTGGCGAACCACAACCGGCCGTCATGCCAGCGCGGCGACTCACCGATCCCGAGGCCGGTCGTCAGGGTTCTGAGCTCAGGTGTGGCGAGCTCGGTCATTGATTTTCTCCTTACGTCTGTTCAGGAAGTCGCGTTCGGCCGCGTTCTCGGTTCGGTCGAACGCTTTCTGGTATGCCGCGACGGCTTCCGCGTCGCGGCCCAGGCGGGCGAGCAGATCGGCGCGGATCGCGTGGAACACGTGGTAGCCGTCCAGATCGAGCGCGTCGACCAGCACGAGCGCAGCCGCCGGTCCGTCGATCTCGGCCACGGCGACGGCCCGGTTGAGTGCCGCCACCGGACTTGGCGCGATCTCCAGCAACTGGTTGTACAGCCGCAGGATCTGCCGCCAGTCGGTGTCGCTCGCGGTGGGCGCGTCGCTGTGCACGGCGTTGACGGCCGCCTGAAGCTGGTACGGGCCTGGTTGGTCGCGCCGGATGCAGCGCCGCACCAGGTCCTGGCCCTCGGCGATCAGGTCCCGATCCCATCGGGCGCGGTCCTGGTCCGCCAACAGGATCAGCTGGCCATCGGCTGTGGTGCGGGCCGCCCGGCGGGAGTGGATCAGCACCATCAGGGCCAGCAGCCCGATGGCTTCGGGCTCGTCCGGCATCAGCTCGGCGAGCAGCCGGCCCAGCCGGATCGCCTCGGCGCACAGGTCGTCGCGCACCAGCGACTGACCCGAACTGGCCGTGTAACCCTCGTTGAAGATGAGGTAGACGACGGCCAGCACCGCCCGCAGCCGGTCCGGCAGGTCGGCTTCCCTGGGCACCCGGTACGGGATCCGGGCATCGCGGATCTTGCCCTTGGCCCGGACCAGCCGCTGTGCCATGGTCTTCTCCGGCACCAGGAACGCCCGAGCGATCTCCGGAGTGGACAGTCCACCCAGCAGCCGCAGGGTGAGCGCCACTTGGGCGGCCGGCGCGAGCGCGGGGTGGGCGCAGGTGAAGATCAGCCGCAGTCGGTCGTCACGCACAGCACCCTCCTCCGCCGGTTCGTCAGGTTCGTCGTTGTGGTCAGCGGCATGCAGCAGCGCCGCCTGGGCGTGCCGGTCGGCGCGGGAGGCCTCCCGGCGCAGTCGGTCGATGGCCCGGTTGCGGGCGGTGGTGATGATCCAGCCAGCCGGGCTCGGTGGCGGCCCGGCGGCCGGCCACCGCTGCACGGCCGTGGCGAACGCGTCCTGCACCGCTTCCTCAGCGAGATCGATATCGCCGAGGACCCGAACCAACACCGCCACCGCCCGGCCGTACTCCGCGCGGAACACCCGCTCGATCTCCGTGACCGGGAGCACGGCCGGGCCGTCATCCGACATCCCGTTACTCGACATCGCCGTTGGTCGACATGGCCTTACACCACATCGCTCTTACTCGGCATCGTCCTGGAACGGCCGGACCTCGATGGGCAGCAGGCGGATCGCGCGCGCGAGCTTGCCACCCCATTCCAGGGCCGCGTCCAGGTCGGGCGCCTTGATGATGGTGAACCCGCCCAGGTGCTCCTTGCCCTCGGCGTAAGGGCCGTCGGTGGTGAGGATGTCGCCGTCGCGGTTTCGCACTACGGTGGCCGTGCTCGGCGCGTTCAGCCCGCCGGAGAACACCCACACGCCGGCCGCCTTCATCTCGTCCCGCAGCGCGTTGATGTCGCGCATGATCGGGTCCAGGACCTCCGGCGGGGGCGGGTCGCCGTCGGGCGAATAGATGCTGAGCAAGTAGTTCTTCATCGTCAGTCCTCCTTGATCTGGACGCTACCGCCGAGGCCGCTGCCCGGCTGTCATCCTCTATACGAACCACTCCGGCCGAATCGACACTCAGGACGGCCGGCAAGCGAGAAAATCGTTTCGTAGTCATAGGATCACGCTATGTGCCCGCCATGATGGCGCGCATCAGGGATCAACCCTGGGTTTTCCCGGATAACGGGTCGGCTCGGACTCAGGGTGCTGGAACTCGGGGTGCTTGACTCTCACACACTGTCAGGCTGTGCGGTGGGAGCCGTCATGTTCAGCATCGGAGAATTCGCCAAGCACGGCCGGGTGTCGGTCCGGATGCTGCGTCACTACGACGCCATCGGGTTGCTTCGCCCGGCCAACGTCGACCCGTTCACCGGCTACCGCGGCTACCAGGCCGGCCAGTTGGCCCGGCTCAACCGCGTCATCGCGCTGAAGGACCTCGGCTTCACTCTCGACCAGGTGCGCCACATCCTGGACGAGCGGGTGAGCGCCGAGCAACTGCGCGGAATGCTGCGGCTGCGGCGGGCCGAGCTGACGGCGGCTATCGAAGCCGACGCGGCCCGGCTGACGCGGGTCGAGGCGAGGCTCCGGACCATCGAAAGCGAGGGAACCATGCCCACCGAAGACGTCATCGTCAAGCGGCTCCCGGCCATGCGGGTGGCCGAGCTGACCGCCCCGGCGGCCGGCTACGCGCCGGAACACATCGGCCCGGTGATCAAGCCGCTGTGCGCCGAACTCGGCCGCCGGCTGGCCGCATCGACGCTGACCCCGACCGGGCAGCTCACCGCCTACTACGAGGACTCCCCGGACGGTGACGACACGATCATCGTCCACGCCGCCGTTCCGGTCCCGGCGGACGCGACACCAGTCGACTGTCTGTCTGTTGTGGAGCTTCCGGCGGTCGAGGCGGCCACTGTCGTGCATCGCGGCGCGATGGACGGCGTGCTGTGGACCTACCAGTCGCTGGCGCAGTGGATCGACGCCAACGGATACCAGTTCGATGGCTACGCGCGGGAGCTGTACCTGGAGTGCCCGGAGGACGAGAACGCCTGGGTGACCGAACTGCAGGAACCGGTTATTCGGCGCTGATCGCCGGCCACAGCGCGTCCACGGCGCGGTCGGCCAGGTCCGCGTGGATCTCGCCGGTGCGGATGTAGTCGGCGAAATAGCAGCCGTACAACAGGGTCGAGATCTGGTCGATGTCCAAATCGGACCTGAGCCGGCGGCGCCATTGCAACTCCTGCAAGGTTTCCATCAGCCGCCGCATCCGCGGCTCGATGGCGTGCTCGCGGAAGATGTGGATCAGCTCGGGGGTGTGCGTGTCCTCCGCGAGCACGCTGCCGATCAGGCCGACGGCGCGCCGCTCGCCGTTGTTCGGGCTCAGCCGGCGCAACTCCGCCTTCACCGCGTCGATCGCCGGCACGCCGTCCAGGTCCAGCGGCGGCAGGCTGGCCTGCTCGCGGCGAAACGACAGGTCCAGCGCGGCGATTACCAGATCGCGCTTGCCCGGCCAACGCCGGTAGATCGTCGGCCGGCTGACCCCGGCGTCCGCGGCGATGTCGGCGATGGTCATCCGGCTGTATCCGTCCACGGCGAGCCGGCCGATGACCGCGCGCATGACCATGTCCTCGATGCCGGGATCGCGCGGCCGCCCAGGTGGTCGGGCCTGCCTGGTGCCCTCGACGCCCTCGGTCATCCGGGCCTCCTTCGGTCCGGTGCAGGGTAGCTCACATTTAGATTACTTGACTGAAACGTAAATCAAGCGCACGGTGGTGTTGTGACGTTGAGCTTCCGAGTGGGCGCTCAACGTGGTCAAGCTGAGCAAATCGAGGGATCGGAGACCGTCATGGCCGTGCTGGGTGACATCGAACCCGTGCTGGATCTTCCGCTCGGGCAGGACCCGGACCCCGACGAGTTCGTCCAGGCCGCGATGCGCTGGCATTTCGGCCCGGACACCGGCTCGCCCTACTGGCTGGACCGGGCGAAGACGCTGGATTTCGACCCACGCGCCGACGTCAAGACCTTCGAGGATCTGGCGCTGTTCCCCAACACGGTCAACGAGCTGCGCGATGTCCGCGCCGAGGACCTGATCCCGCGTGGCTATGGCGGCCGGGCCAAGGTGATCGGCGTCTTCGAGAGCGGCGGCACGACCGGAGCGCCGAAGCGGGTGGTGTTCCTCGACGACTGGCAGCGGCGCAGCATCGCCTGGACACACCGGAATCTGGACGCACACGGCGTGCCGCGCGACGTCAACTGGCTGGGCGTGGTGCCCACCGGGCCGCACATGATCGGCCGATTCCTGGTGCAGCAGGCCGAAGAACGCGGTGGCATCGGTTTCACCATCGACATGGACCCGCGCTGGGTGAAGAAGCTCATCGCCGCCGGCAAGGCCGATGAGGCGGGCGGCTACGCCGATCACCTGGTCGAGCAGGCCGGCCATCTGCTGCGCACCCAGGACATCGGGGTGCTGATGACGACTCCGCCGATGCTGGAACGCCTGGCGCGCAACGAGGAACTGGTCGAGCTGGTGAACGCGAAGGTGCGGGCGATCGTCTGGGGCGGCGCGCACCTGGACGCCGACACCCGACAGCTGCTGCGCACCGAGGTGTTTCCCGGCGTCACGCTGTACGGCAACTACGGCAGCACGATGATCCTCGGCGGCACCACCGAACGGCTAGCCGATGCCGATTCCGGCTCCGCTGCCGGATCAGCCGATCTTTGCGTGTTCGACACATACTCGCCGTATATCACGTTTTCCGTGGTGGACCCGGAAACCGGCCGTCCGGTCGGCTACGGCGAGCGCGGGCAGGTGGTGATGAACCACGTCAGCCGCAGCGCGCTGCTACCCAACAACCTGGAGCGCGACAACGCCACCCGGATCGAGGGACCGGCCGGCCAGGTCGGCGACTCGGTCGCGGATGTCACGCCGGTGGCCACCTTCGACAACGAGGCCGTCATCGAGGGGGTGTACTGAGGTGGGCGAGTTGATCCAACTGGACGCGCTCGGTGCCAACGGCCCGTACCGGGCCCGCAACCGTCAGTCCATTGTGGATGTCACCGGGAATCCGGTGGCCGAGCTGAGCCTGGTGCCCCGGTTGTTCGTCACCCGGACGATGGCGGCGTTGCACAAGGCGACCGAACTCGGCGTGGACGAGCGGGTCGCGGCGATCGGCGCGGCCGGGCGGGCGTTCGCCAGCGGCACGGTGGCCGGCCTGACGGCGGATCAGTACCAGCACCTGGTGTCCCGGGTCTCCGGGATGCCGATCTCGGTGGTGCGGGCGGCAACGGAGTCCACCGCGCGGGCGGCGGCCGAGGCGTACCGCAGCGTCTGGCAGGCGCGTCCGGCCGGCGCGGTGGCGGACTGGCGTCACCCGCTGACCCGCACGGGTCGGGCGGTGTGGACCCGGCGCGGCGAGGTGTTCGCGGTGCACGCCGCCGGCAACCATCCCGGCGTGCACGGCCTGTGGCTGGAAGCCCTGGCATTGGGCTACCGGGTCGCGGTGCGGCCCTCGCGGCGCGAGCCGTTCACCCCGTACCGGCTGGTGACCGCGTTGCGGGAAGCCGGTTTCGGCCCGGATCGGGTGGTGCTGCTGCCCACCGACCACGACGCCGCCGACGAGATCCTGCGCGCCGCCGACCTCGGCATGGTGTACGGCGGCGAGGACGTGGTGCGCAAGTACGGCGCGGACCGGCGGATTCTGCCGCAGGGGCCGGGCCGGTCGAAGATCCTCATCACGGCCGACCAGGACTGGCGCGACCATCTGGACACGATCGTCGCCTCGGTCAGCCATCAGGGCGGCACCGCCTGCGTGAACACCACCGCCGTGCTGGTGGAGGGCGATCCGGCGCCGTTGGCCTGGGCGCTCGCCGACGCGCTGTCCGTGATTCCCAGCCTGCCACCGGAAGACGAGAAGGCGGTGCTGCCGGTGCAGCCGGTCGCCACCGCCCGCTCGTTCGAGAAGTACTTGCTGGACAAGGCGATCGGCACCACAGCGTGGCTCGGCGGCGACGGTGTGGTGGAGGAATTGGGCGATGGCAGCGCGGTGCTGCGGCCGGCCGTGCACCAGGTCGACCGGCCCGACGCCGAACAACTCGGCTTGGAGCTGGCGTTCCCGTGCGTCTGGGTCGGACCGTGGGACCGTTCCGCCGGCATCGCGCCCCTGCGGAACTCACTGGTGTTGACGGTCATCACCGAGGAAGATCGGATTGTCGACAATCTGCTTGCCGACCCGACGATCGCCAACGTCTATATCGGCGACCATCCGACCTACTGGATCGAGCCCGGCATCCCGCACGACGGTTACCTGGCCGACTTCCTGATGCGCACCAAGGCCGTCATCCGCTGACGGGCGTCTTGGCTATCCGCTGACGGGCGGCGAGTCTCGTTCTGGCTACCGATTTATCATTATATCGATAACTTCAGTGACAACTGAAATTGACTCCTACCCCGCCGCGCGGAGATAGGCTCGCCACCGAAATAGTCGACTCATGGACATGAACGGGCCTGGAGGGGAGGGGTCGATGTCTGATCGACTCGACGGCACGGCGGCCTGGGTGACCGATGAGTGACACCGCCGCCGCGCTCCCCGGCACCGCCCTCCGCTACGGCACCGGGGCCGGTCGCTGGGTGATCCTGGCGACCGTGCTCGGCTCCGGCATCACCGCGCTGGACAGCACCGTGGTCGGCATCGGGCTGCCGGCGATCGGCAAGGAGTTCCACATCGGCGTCGACGGTCTACAGTGGACTGTCAACGCGTATACCGTGACGCTGGCCGGTCTGCTGCTGCTCGGCGGCTCGCTGGGCGACCGGTTCGGCCGGCGACGGGTGTTCCTTATCGGTGTGGTGTGGTTCGCGGTCGCGTCCCTGCTGTGCGGGATCGCGCCGAACGCGCCGACGCTGGTGATCGCCCGCGCGTTGCAGGGCGTCGGTGGGGCGCTGCTGATGCCGGGCAGCCTGGCCATTCTGGAGGCGTCGTTCGCCGACGGCGACCGGGCGCGGGCGATCGGCGCCTGGTCCGGACTGGGCGGCGTGGCAACGGCGATCGGGCCGTTCGTCGGGGGCTACCTCATCAACGCGGTGTCCTGGCGGCTGATCTTCTACATCAACCTGCCGCTGGCGGCGGCGGTGATCGTGATCGCGCTTCGGCACGTGCCCGAATCACGCGATCCGCGCGCCGCCAAGTCCTCCGATGTCACCGGTGCGGCGCTGGCGGCGTTGGGCCTGGCCGGCGTCACCTACGGCCTGACCGAAGGCCCCACGCACGGCTGGAACTCGGCGGCGGTGCTCGGATCGCTGTTCGCGGGCGTGCTCGCGCTGGCGTTGTTCCTGCTGGTCGAGGCGCGCGGCAGGGCGCCGATGATGCCACTGGGCGTGTTCCGCTCCCGGCAGTTCAGCGCGGCCAACGCGGTCACCTTCATCGTCTACGCGGCGCTGGGTGGCGCGCTGTTCCTGGTCCCGGTGGTGTTGCAGTCCGGCGCCGGTTACAGCCCGTTGCAGGCGGGCGTGTCATTGTTGCCGATCACCGCGATCATGCTGGCGTTCTCGGCCCGCTCGGCGGCGCTGTCCGCGCGGATCGGACCCCGGTTGCAGATGAGCGTCGGGCCGATCGTGGTCGCCGGTGGGATGGCGCTGTTCACCCTGGTCGGCACCGGCGGCGACTACTTCACCGAGGTCCTGCCGCCGGTGCTGCTGTTGGCCGCCGGGCTGGCCATCACCGTCGCCCCGCTGACCGCGACCGCGCTGTCCGCCGCGCCGCCCGAGCACGCCGGGGTCGCGTCGGCTGTCAACAACACCGTGGCGCGGTCCGGCACGCTGATCGCGGTGGCCGTGCTGCCGGCCGCGGCGGCGATCACCGGCACCAGCTACCTGCATCCGGCAGAGCTCGTCGCCGGTTTCCACACCGCCGTGCTGGTGGCCGCCGTCGCCTGCGCGGCCGGCGGGGTGCTGGCGGCGTTGACCATCCGCAACCGGCCCGCGGCGGACCGGCGGCCGGCCGCCACGCACCACCACAGCTGTCCGCTGGACGGTCCGCCGCAGCACGCGGATCGAGGGTCAGTTGTTGTTGACGAATTGTTGCGCCGCCCGCTCGCCGACCGAGATGGCTGAATCGCATGAGACGGAACGGGGACACGTTCGCGGCCCCTCCGAATCTTGCGGGACATCCGCACCCGATCGACGGGGGCATGCGCAAAGAGCCTGGCGTGCCCCCGTCTCAGTCGAGACAGAACTCGTTGCCTTCGATGTCCTGCATCACGATGCACGACTCGTCGTAGCCATCGGCAGGCAGTAGTCGCTCGCGTACCGCGCCGAGCGCGACCAGTCGTGCGCACTCGGCTTCGAGTGCGGCCAATCGCTGTTCACCCACGAGCCCGGTGCCGACTCGCACGTCAAGATGCAGCCGATTCTTGACGACCTTGCCTTCGGGAACACGCTGGAAGAACAGTCGCGGGCCCACACCTGAGGGATCAACGCACGCGAACGCCGAACCCTGACGTTCAGGTGGCAGCGAGCGATCGAAATCGTCCCAGGTAGCAAACCCCTCCGGTGGTGGTGGCACGACGTATCCCAACACCTCGCACCAGAAACGAGCGACGCGTTCAGGTACCGCGCAGTCGAAGGTGACCTGGATCTGTCTGACCGACGCCATCGGCCCACCATAGTGGCGCGCTCGGCCAGACTCACTGGCCGGAAGGCCCCGCATGGTTCTCGGCGATTTCGGTGTTTTCCAGGCCGCGGACGCCCGGCGGGCGGATGCCCAGGCCGTGGTAGGTGAACCCGGCGCGGGTGAGGATGGCCGGGTCCAGCAGGTTTCTGGTGTCGATCATGGTCGGGCGCTGCATGTGGGTGGCGAGGGTGGCCCAGTCCAGGGTGCGGAACTGGGGCCATTCGGTGAGCAGCAGCAGCCCGTGCGCGTCCTTGGCGGCCTGGGCCGGATCGTCGACCAGGCTGATGCCGGCCAGCGCCGGGTGATCACTGTCCGGGGTGAGCGTCGGGTCGTGCGCGGTGAGGGTGGCGCCGGCCTGGTGCAGCAGGGCGGCGATGGCCAGCGCGGGGGAGTCGCGCAGGTCGTCGGTGCCAGCCTTGAAGGTCAGCCCGAGCACGCCGATCCGGATGCCGCGCAGGCTGCCGGTGCGCTTGCCGGTGATGGCCCGCCGGGTCTTGTCCAGGATGCGGTGGAACTGCCGGGTGTTGGTGTCGATGGTGGCCCGCAGCAACCGAAATTCGAAGTCGGCGCCGTCGGCCACCTGCAACAAGGCGTGCACGTCTTTGGGCAGGCATGAGCCGCCCCAGCCCGGACCGGGGCGGAGGAACGCGTGGCCGATCCGCTTGTCGTGGCCCATCCCCTCGGTGACATCCCGGATGTCGGCCCCGAGGCGCTCGCACAGTTCGGCGATCGCGTTGACGTAGGACAGCTTCATCGCCAGGAAGCAGTTCGCCGCGTACTTGACCAGCTCGGCGCTGGCGGCGTCGGTGAGCACGGTGGGCGCGCCGAGCCGGGCGTACAGCGCCGCGACCTTCTCGGCGGCGTCCTGCTGGTCGGCGCCGACCACCACCCGGTCGGGGTGCAGGAAGTCGCGGACCGCGGAGCCTTCGCGGAGGAATTCCGGGTTGGACACCACGGCGACGTCGTCGCGGTCCAACAGGTCGGCGGTGCGGGCGGCGGTGCCGACCGGAACGGTGGACTTGTTCACCACCACCGCGCCCGGCGGCAGGATCAGCCGGATCTGCGCGGCCACGTTCTCCACCGCGGACAGGTCGGCGACGCCACCGACGCCCATCGGGGTGGGCAGGCAGAGGTAGACGATCTCGGCGTCCCGGACGGCGGCGGCGGTGTCGGTGACGAACCGCAGCCGGCCCGACGCCAGTCCCTCGGAGACGAGTTCGGGCAGGCCCGGCTCCAGGATGGCGACCTCGCCGTGGCAGAGGGCGTCGATCTTGGCCCGGTTGGTGTCGGCGCACACGACGCTGTGGCCGAGCGAGGCCAGACAGGCCCCGGTGGTCAGTCCCACATATCCGGTGCCGATCACCGCGACCGTTCGTGTGAACAAGACAGCCTCCCTATGCCGACCGGCGTCTATGCAAGCATGCTCGTCAATCTGACGTGACGGGGCCTGTCCGGGCGGGTCCGGCGCGCGATTTTCATCATCAGTTCACCGCGCGGGTTCCGGGTCGGCACGTTTTTCACACCATGCCCTAACATCGTCATCCCGTGCGGATAGCCGTGGTGACCGAATCATTCCTGCCCAGGATCAACGGCGTGACCAACTCGGTCTGCCGCATCCTTGAGCACTTCGCCGCGAGGGGCCACCGGGCCGTGGTGGTGACGCCCGGACCCGGGCCGGAGGAGTACGCCGGGCACGAGGTGATCTCGGTGCCGAGCGTGGCGCTGCCGGGATACAAGTCCTTCGCGCTCGGCCTGCCGACGGCCCGGATCGAGAAGCTGTTGCGCGGGTTCGGCCCGGATGTGGTGCACCTCGCCTCGCCGATCGCGCTGGGCATCGCCGGCGCGTCGGCGGCCCGGAAGATGGGGCTGCCCAGCGTGGCGGTGTTCCAGACCGACATCGCCGGGTTCGCGCGGCGGTACGGGTTCCGGGGCACCGATCGGGCGATCTGGGCGTGGCTGCGGCACGTGCACCGGCAGGCCGACCGGACCCTGGTGCCCTCCCGAGCGACGTTGCGCCAGCTGCGGGAGCGCGGCATTCCGCGGCTGGAGATGTGGCGGCGTGGAGTGGACTCGGAGCGGTTCCATCCACGGCATCGCAACGTGTCGCTGCGTCGGCATCTGGCCCCCTCCGGCGAGCTGATCGTTGGCTACATTGGACGATTGTCCGCTGATAAATCGGTGCACTCACTGGCTTGTCTGGCCGATCTGCCCGGCGTTCGGTTGGTGATCGCCGGGGACGGGCCGGCTGGCGACCGGCTGCGGGCGCAGATCCCGAACGCGGTGTTCACCGGCTTCCTGACCGGTGACGATCTGTCCAGGATGTACGCCAGCCTGGACGTGTTCGTGCACACCGGCGCCGATGAGACGTTCTGTCAGGCCGTCCAGGAAGCGATGGCGTCTGGTGTGCCGGTGGTCGCGCCGGCCGCCGGCGGCCCGCTGGACCTGGTCGAGCCGGGACGGACCGGGCTGCTCTACCCGCCGGAGTCGCTGGCGGTGCTGCGGGACACCGTGCGGCAGCTGTGTTCGGATCAGCCGATGCGCGCCGAGTACGGCCAGCGGGCGCGGGCCGCGGTGGTCCGCCGGACCTGGCCGGCGGTGTGTGATGAGCTGCTCGGTCACTATGTCGACGTGATGGCCGCACGGTCAGCCGCCGCATGAGACGGTTGGTCGCATGAG
>DASZLR010000262.1:0-1897 GCA_035552275.1 Pseudonocardiaceae bacterium
TGGATGCCGCGCCGGGGCTGGCGGACTTCGCGGTCAACGTGCGCCTGGACGCTCCGCCGGACTGGCTGCGGGACCGGCTGGCCGCCACCGTCGCCGATCTTGGCCGGTATCCTTCTGCCGCACGGGATCTCGCCGCCCGTCAGGCCGTCGCCGCCCGGCACGGCCGGCGACCCGACGAAGTGTTGGTGCTGGCCGGCGCGGCCGAAGGTTTCGCGCTGCTGCCCGCGCTGGAACCGAAACTCGCCGCGATCGTGCACCCGTCGTTCACCGAGCCCGAGGTCGCGTTGGCCGACGCGGGAATCCCGGTGCACCGGGTGCTGCTGCGCGCCGAACACGGTTTCGCGCTGCGACCCGAACTGGTGCCCGAGTCCGCCGATCTGGTGGTGCTGGGCAACCCCACCAACCCGACCTCGGTCGCACACCCGGCCGACCTGATCCGCTCGCTCGCCCGGCCGGGCCGGGTCGTGGTGGTGGACGAGGCGTTCGCGGACGCCGTGCCGGGTGAGCCGGACACCCTCACCGCCGACACCGACACACCCGGCCTGCTGGTGCTGCGCAGCCTCACCAAGACCTGGGCGCTGGCCGGCCTGCGCGCCGGTTACGCATTGGCCGCGCCGGACCTGCTCGCCCGGCTGGCCCGCCCTCGGCCGCCCTGGCCGGTGAGCACGCTGGTGCTGGAGGCCGTCCAGGCGTGCTGCGAACCGGCGGCGGTCGCCGAAGCGGCCCACGCCGCCGAGGAACTGGTGGCACACCGGCGATTCCTGGCCGACGCGCTGGCCGCGCTGCCCGGCGTCGACGTGCACGAACCGGCGGCGGGGCCGTTCCTGCTGCTCCGGGTGCCCGATGGCGACCGCGTCCGGCGACGGCTGCGGGAACTCGGCGTCGCGGTCCGGCGCTGCGACACGTTCCCCGGACTGACCGCCGATCACCTCCGGGTCGCGGTGCGGTCACCGCAGAAATGCGCGCCGCTGCTGGACGCCCTTCGGGTCGCCGTGCGCGCCGACGGTGTCGCGGCATGACGACCGTCGCCGATCTGGTCGCCGCGTTGGATGCCGCGTATCCGCCCGAACTGGCCGAATCCTGGGACGCCGTCGGCCTGGTCTGCGGCGATCCGGCCGATCCGGTCGATCGGGCGCTGTGCTGCGTCGATCCGGTCGAATCCATTGTGGACGAAGCGGTCGAGCTGGGCGCGCAGCTGATCGTCACGCACCATCCGCTGTTGCTGCGCGGCGTGCACGGGGTGCCGGCGAACACGCCCAAGGGCGGGGTGGTGCACCGGCTGATCCGGGCCGGGGTGGCACTGCACTGCGCGCACACCAACGCCGACGCGGCCGATCCCGGCGTCTCCGACGCGCTGGCAGCGGCGCTGGGACTGACCGTCAGCGGCCCGCTCGCCGCGAATCCGGACGGCCGCACCGGCATCGGCCGGATCGGCGCCCTGCCGCGGGCCGAGCCGTTCGCCGCGTTCGTTCGCCGGGTGGCCGACGCGCTGCCGGTGACCGCGTGGGGCGTGCGCGGAGCCGGCGACCCGGACCGTCCGATTCGGACTGTCGCGGTGTCCGGCGGCGCCGGGGACGGCTACCTCGACGCGGCCACCGCGGCCGGCGTCGACGCGTTCGTCACCGCGGACCTGCGTCACCACCCGGCCAGCGAGCACCTGGCGAAAGGCCCCCGAGGCACCGTGCCGGCATTGGTGGACGTGGCGCACTGGGCCAGTGAGTGGCCCTGGTGCGGCCAGGCGGCCGACGTCATCCGCCGCGCCGCTGGCGGTACCGTCGAAGTTCTCGTCTCCACGCGCCGCACCGATCCCTGGACGGTCGCGGCCACCACGCCTGACAACAACATCGGGAGGCCAACAGCGTGAAAGCTGACCCCGCAGTGCAACGCAAGCTGCTCG
>DASZLR010000263.1:0-2142 GCA_035552275.1 Pseudonocardiaceae bacterium
CGGCGAGCATGGCCAGCAGTTCCTCGCTGGTCATGCTCGCCGCCGCCATGTCGGTGACCGCTCCCTATCGCCGGTTCAGACCGTTGACGGGCAGCAGATCGCCCAGCAGGTCCTGGGTGAGCTGGCCGAGGTCCGGGATCAGGCCATCGACGTCGATCGGCGTGCTGGTGGGCGGGATAGCGGCCGGTGGGCTGCTGGTCGCGCACGACGTGCGGCTCGGCGGCAGCACCCCGTCGATCAGGTAGCTGTTGACCCGGTCGTTGACGCAGGTGTTCGGCTTGAGGATTTGGCCGTCATGCGGGATCTGGTTGTACTGGCCGTGGGTGCCGTCGTTGGGCACGCTGATCAGCGCGTTGTCGAGGGTGTCGGCCATCGCCACCCCGTCGACGTAGGCGGTGTTGGTGTCGCCCTGAGCCTGGACGACCAGCCCCTCCGGGTACTGCCGCGGCCCGATCGGCTGCAGCGGCTCCGGGGTGAAGCTACGGAACGCACAGTTGGTCGGGGCCATGGAATTGACCGTGCCGCTGTAGGGGAAGGTGTCGCGGACCCGAGCCATGTCACGGTAGTAGCCGTCCAGATCGGTCGGCCAGTCCCACTCGCAGGTCACCGCCTGGTACACCCCGTTGAACAGGTCAGAATTCGCGTCGGACTTGGTGGCGGCGGCCATCGCCCGCGCATCGCTGTCGGCCAGCGCCGGGTTCGGCTTGGCACCGTTCAGCTCGGCCAGCGCCCCGGACAGGTTCTTGGCGAACGATGCCCACAATGGACGGTAGCGGGTGAAGACGCCGAATGACTCGTCAAAACTGGTCTGGTCGTTGAAGCCGGCGACCGGCTTGGTCCGCACGGCATCGGCCAGTCGGTCCACGGAAGCCCGCACGTCCGCGGCCGTGTCGCCCAAGTGGAAGACACCGTCCCGGTCCGCGACCCATCGCGCCCAGGCATCGAAGTTGTACTTGACCGAGTGAACGGTGTCGTAGTCCTGCGCGTGCCAGGTGGTGTTCGGATCGAGTGCGGAGTCCAGCACGCTGCGGTTCAGATGCTCCGGGAACATCTGGCCGTAGTACGCGCCCAGATAGGTGCCGTACGAGACGCCCAGGTAGTTGATCTTGTCCACACCCAGCAGCGACCGGATGTAGTCCATGTCGCGGGCCGTGTTCGGCGTGGTCACGTATTGGCGGTAGTCGCCGCCGCCCTTGGCGCAGGCTTGCTCGAAAATCTTCGCCGACTCGCCGGCCACCGGAAGCTCGGCGTCGGTGGGGCGGCTCGGGATCCCGGCGGGCGCCGGGAGGCCGGCCCCGTCGCAGTTCAACGGCGTGGACTGGCCCACACCCCGTGGGTCCATGCCGATGACGTCGTAGTACTTGCCGATCGGCTGCATCGCGCCGTACTGCAACGGCATCCACAACCCGTCCTCGCCGGGACCGCCGGGGTTGGTGAACAGCACACCCAGCTTGTGGGCCGGATCGTCGGCCGGGCGCTCACTGATCGCGATGGTGATCTTCGGGCCGTCCGGCCGGCTGTAGTCCATCGGCACGCTGACCGTGGCGCACTGGAGGCCCTGCTTGCCCAGGTCAGCCGACGGGCCGGCGCACGTCGCCCAGTCGATCCCGGTCGTCGGCGCCGCCGGCGCGGTGTCGGCCTGCGCCCAGCCGACGGCGGTCAGGCTGATGGCCGCCACCGCGGCGGCGACGCCAGCGGCGAGCAGCACTGGTTTCCTGCGGAACACGGATGATCTCCCCGAACTTGATGGAAGGCGGCAACTTACCGACCGGTAAGGTAGCAGCGCTGACCATCCGATGTGGACCCGACTTTCGGCTGGTTCTGCCCCGCCGGTCGGCGAGAAGACCTACGGCCGGACGAGGCCGGCCCGCTGGGCCAGCAGCGCGGCCTGCACCCGGCTGGCCACACCGAGCTTGCTGAGAATGGCGCTGACGTGATCCTTGATGGTGCCGACGCTGAGATGCAGCCGGGCACCGATATCCGCATTGGACAGACCGGAGGCCATAAACGTCAGCACATCGCGCTCCCGGTCGGTCAACGCGGTCAGTTGCTCGACCGCGTCCGAACAGGCGCTGCCGTCCAAATATCCGTCGATCACCGCGCGGGTGATCCGGGGCGAGAGCACCACATCGCCCTCGGCGA
>DASZLR010000264.1:0-21364 GCA_035552275.1 Pseudonocardiaceae bacterium
GAAGGTGCCGGTACAGACGATCTACGACTGGCGGACTCGGCGCTACGGTCCGACGGGTCGAAAGGTCGGTCGGCATATTCGGTACGAAGCGGACGAAGTAAAACAGTGGCTCGAATCACTCAATGAAGCACCGGAAGGGGAGTAGCACATGGCGCGGCCACCGTTGCCGTTGGGCACCTACGGCAGGATTTTCACGATACCCTTGCCGGCTGGTGGCTTTCGTGCGCGTGCGAAATACCGCGACTACGATGGCGTGACCCGTCGTGTCGAGAGGGTAGGCGTTACCGAGACAGCGGCAGCGGACAATTTGAGAATCGCGTTGCGCGATCGAGGGCGAGTCCCTTCGGACGGTGACATCACGGCCGATACCAAGATCAAGGCCGTTGCCGTGTCCTGGTTTCGTGAAATTAATGAGTCCGATTTGGCTCATCGGACCAAGGTGACATACCGTGAAGTATGGGACAACCTACTCGTTGATGTAGTCGGTAGTCTGCGAATACGTGACATTGGTCAAGTGTCCCGCGTAGACAAAGTGATCCGTGCGATCAGAGAGCACAATGGACCTGGGCGAGCGAAGCACGCTAAGACCGTCCTTTCTGGTATTTGCGGACTTGCCGTCCGACATGACGCATTGGCCGATAATCCGGTATTCAAACTCGGCCGTTCTCGTAGTCGGAAAAAGAAAACTCGCCCCATCGTGTTGACTGAAATGACCTTCGCTGGCCTTCGGGCGCATGTGCATGAGTCGCAGATTGCCCGTGACTTCGATTTGGTCGACGTCGTAGACGTTCTATCCGGTCTTGGCTGCCGGATTGGTGAGTTGCTCGCCCTTGACTGGACCAAGGTCGACGTTGCGGCCGGCACATTGGCGATTGAAGGCACGGTGATTCGGGTCGCGGGAGTCGGGCTCGTGGTCCAGCATGACACCAAGTCCTCGGCCGGCACGCGCACCATTGCACCCCCGGCGTGGGTGATGGGCATCCTCAAGCGCCGATATGCCGCGCGGCGCTGTGCCTGGGTGTTCCCGAGTCCGACGCGCCCGACGCTCCGTGATCCGGACAACACCCGCGCCAAGCTTCGTCAGGTCGTGGAGGGTACCGACTGGGTCGGTTTGGCTCTCCGCTATTCAGGGTGGGTAGCGGAGGGTGATGATCGGATTACTGGTTATGCCGGGGCTGGTTTGGTGACGGTGGGTAGTGGGAGTTTGCCGGCGATGAGGTAGGCGATGGTGATCATCTTGTCTTTGTTGCGGTAACCCCGGGCGCGGGCTTTGGCGGCCTGGATCAGCGAGTTCGTTCCTTCCAGCAGCCCGTTGGAGACGCGGCTGTGATGCCAGGCGATGATGCCGTCCCAGTGCCGGCGGACGAGGTCGACGAACTCCTTGATCGGTTGCAGGCGGGAGCGTTTCGCCCCAGCGCACCAGCTGCGCAGGTACTCTTCAGCGTAGCTGGGATCCTGCTGGTAGAAGGCTTGGAAGTCCTCGCGCCAGCGCAGCGCGCGGGCGGTGGCCAACTGGGCTGAGGGCCGCAGCAGCAGTTGCAGCTCGCGGCGCTGGCCGGTGGACAGGTGCGACCAGTTCTTCAGCCACAGCCAGCGGGTGTGTTTGAGCTCGGGGCGGGTGGCGATCTCGGTGCGGCGCACGGCGTCGACGGCCTCGGACAGCTTGGCCGCCAAGTGATAACGGTCGAAGGTCAGCGCCGCGTTCGGCAAATGTTCTTTGATACCGGCAATGAACGCTCCGCTCATGTCCGAACTGGTCGTGTGCACCTTCGCCGGGTCGCCGCGGTGCGCGGCCAGGTCCGCCGCGAACTCCTTGACCGTGGCGGCGTCGCGACCGGGGGTGGCGAACAGCACTCGCCCGACATCCAGATCAGCGAACACGCTGATGTAGTCCTGGCCCTTGGCCGCCGAGGTCTCATCCATCCCGACCCGACACACCGCGGAGAAGTCCTCCTTGGCGCGGGCGGTGTGCACGTGATGCTCCACGATCCGCCACACCCGGGTGTCATGCTCCCGCACGCTCTCGGCGACCTTGCGCATCGGCATCGCCTTGGCGAAGGTCAACACCAGCGCCTCGAACAACATCGTGAATCCCGAACCCGGCCGCGCCCAGGGCACCGCCACCAGCCGCACCCCATGCTCGTCGCAACGCACCCGAGGTACCCGCGCGTGCAGAAACGCCTTGTGCTGAAAGAAATCCAGATGCCGCCACGTCTTGTCCACGGTGTCGTGCACCCGGCACTGATCCTGCCCACACCCCGGCTCCGGACACGAGAACCGGGCACCCCGCCGGTAGGTCACATGAAGATCCAACCGGCCCGACTCCTCAGCGAACTCCGCCTCGCTGACTCGCCACGGCTCGCCCATCCCCAGCGCCGCGGTAAACAATTCCAACCCGTCCACACCAACCTCGCCACCCATCCGACCGTCACCGACGGTCACCCAGTGAACGAGACCCCAATCGGGCGGTCAAACCGCCACGCCGGGCCAAACCCACATGATCCGGCGAGGAGCCGTCGGTTTGCACCCGCACGCCTTCCGGCACTTCGTGTCCACTCGGCTGGATGCGGCCGGCTTGACGGCTCGTGAGATCGCTGATTACCTCGGTCACGAAAAGGTCTCGATGACCCAAGACAGCTACATGGATCGGCACGTCTCGGGGGAGCGGGTTGCTCCCGTGCTGACCGAGATCAAGCCGGAGTCACTTGCTGTGAGGGGTGGGTAATGGGTGGATTGATCTAGCGTGATCGGTGGATCATGCTGCTGACCTGGGACTGAGTGCCCTCGGCAGGACTCGAACCTGCGACCAAGCGATTAGAAGTCGCTCGCTCTTTCCACTGAGCTACGAGGGCTAGGCAGGTACCGCTCGGATCTACCCGGGCGGCCACCCCCCACCCCTACATCGCTCATGTGCGCGTGATCGTTTCTTGTGTCGCTTGGAAGGGTGACGGCTGTTCCGTCAGCCACGTACTGCCCGTCAACGGTACCTCCGCGTGCCGACGCCGGAATGACGACCCGGTGACAACCAGGACACCCCCTGGGTTGATGCCGATGCGCGAGTCGGGCGGCAATACGCTGCACCCGTGTCCACTCGCCACACCGCACCCGTTCGCCGTCGGCGTAGTGCCATGGCGCCGGTTCTGGTGGTGTGCGGCGCGCTGGCGGCACTCGTCGCGATCGGACTGACGGTGGCCTCGGGTGGACAGCGGTACGCCGCGCTGGGCCTGCCCGACGCCGGAGCGTTCACAGAGGACGGACTCTCCGTGCTCGGCGTCGCCACCGAACTGGGTGCGGTGCTCTGCGTCGGGTCGCTGTTGCTGGCGGCTTTCCTGGTGTCGCCGCGCCGGGCCGGCACGCTGACCGCCGACGGGTATGCCGGGGTGCGGATGGCCGGTTGGGCCGCGCTGTTCTGGTGCGTGGCCGCGCTGGTGTCCGTCCCGTTCACCGTGGCGGACCAGCTGGGCCGGCCGGTGTACCAGGCGCTGCGGCCCAGCGTGTGGCTGCCGTTGGCCACCGAGCTGGACCAGCCCAGGGCCTGGCTGATCACCGCCGGCATCACCTTTGTCGTGGCGCTGGGCTGCTGGCTGACGCTGACCTGGGCGCGGGCGTCCGTGCTGCTGTTCGTGGCCCTCGGCGGGCTGGTGCCGCTGGCGGTGACCGGGCATTCCTCGGCCGGCGGCGCGCACGACCTGGCCACCGACAGCCTGCTGTGCCATCTTTTCGGTGCGGCGCTGTGGGTCGGCGGCCTGGTCGCACTGCTCACGCACGCCCGCCGCCGGGGCGCCGGCCTGCCGACGGCGACCCGCCGTTTCTCCAGGCTCGCTCTGGTGTGCTGGCTGGTGATGGCCGTCTCCGGGGTGCTCAACGCGCTGGTCCGGCTGCCCGTCCACGACCTGTTCCGCACCGTCTACGGCCTGATCGTGCTGGCCAAGATCATCGCGCTGCTGTCCCTGGGCGTGGTCGGCTATTTTCAGCGCCGGCGCTCCGTCCGTGCGGTGCTGGCGACCGGATCGCGGCGCGCGCTGCTGCGGCTGTCCGGCGTGGAGATGCTGATCATGTTTGTGACCATCGGCATCTCCGCCGCGCTGGCCCGCACCGCCCCGCCGACCGACGACGTGTCCCGGCCGAGCACCGTCGCCGTGACGATCGGCTACGACCTGGCCGGCCCGCCCACCCTGGCCCGGCTCGCCGTGGACTGGCGGTTCAGCCTGATCTACGGCACCGCCGCGCTGGTCCTGGCCGGGCTCTACCTCGCCGGGGTCCGCCGGCTGCGCGCTCGTGGCGAAACCTGGTCCCCGGCCCGGATCGGGTCATGGCTGGCCGGCTGCCTGATTCTGCTGCTGGCCACGTCCTCGGGTATCGGCCGGTACGCGCCGGCGGTGTTCAGCGTGCACATCGCCAGCCAGCTGATGTTGTCCGTGCTGGCCGCCGCCGCGCTGGCACTCGGCCGCCCGGTCACGGTGGCCGGCCGGGCGCTCGCCGCCGGCGACCCGGAGCCCGGCCCGCGCGAATGGCTGTTCGCCCTGGTCGAATCGCGGTTGGCCCGCCTGCTGCGCCAGCCGGTCGTCGCAACGGTGCTCTTCGCCGGATCGTCCTATGCGCTCTACTTCACCGGGCTGTTCGACGCGGCACTTTACGACCACTGGGCGCATCTCGCCATGATCGCGGCCTTTCTGATCTTCGGCGGCAACTTCTTCGCGGTCGTGCTGGGCGCCGGCCCACGCCCGATCCGACTCGCCATGACCCTCGCCGCGCTACTCGGCTACGCCGACCTCGGCCTGGTCCTGCGCACCGCGCACACCGCCATCGCCGCCGAGTTCTACGCCGGACTGGGCCTGCCCTGGCTGGCCGATCCGCTGGCCGGGCAACGGTTCGCCGGCGTGTTGGTCTGGCTGCTGGCCTGCCTGCCGCTGGCGATCGTGGTGATCGCGCTGCTGATCCGGCCGGCCGAACCTCACAACGGCCGGCGGAAGCCCCGGACGGCGAGCACCGCGCCGACCGCCGCGAGCAGCGCGCTGATCGCCAAGGTGTCCAGCACCCCGTTCCCGACCGGAGTGGCCAGCGCCAGATCCCGGGCGGCGTTGACCGCGTGGGTCATCGGGTTGACCTGAGCGACCGCCTGCAACCAGCCCGGCAGGTTCGCGATCGGCACGTACGAGCTGGACGCGAACATCAGCGGGAACATCAGCAGGAACCCGACCATCTGCATCAGTTCGGCGTTGCGCACCCAGGACGCCACCGCCAGGAAGATCCAGCCCAGCGCCCAGCTCACCACCAGGCCCATCGCCAGCGCCGCGATGACGCCGGGCGCGCCGCCGGCGGGCTTGAAGCCGAACACCACCGTGGCGAACAGCAGCATGATCACCAACTGGAACGCGGTGCGCACCAGATCGGACAGGCTGCGCGCGACCAGCACCGAGGCGGGCGCGATCGGCAGCGCCCGGAACCGGGCCAGCACGCCGTTGCGCATGTCGTTGACCAGTCCGGCGCCGGACTGGATCGCCGAGCCCATCGCGGTGTTCACCAGGATGGCCGGCATCAGGTAGTCGATGTAGCTGACGCCGGTGGGAAAGCCGGGCGTCTTGGCGATGCTGGCGAAGATCTGGCTGAACAGCACCAGCATCACCAGCGGCTGGATCAGGCTGAACACGATCATCCGCGGATCGCGGACCACGGCTTTCAGCGAACGCAGCGTCAGCACCCAGATCTGGGTGCCCAGGCCGCTGCCGAGCCAGCTCGGGTCGTGGTCAGCGGTGGATGGCCGGGCGGCCACAGCGGTGGTCATGGTTCCCCCTCAGGCGGCGGCCGGCTGCGCCAGCGCCAGGTAGACGTCGTCCAGAGTCGGTTCGGTGAGGGCGAGCTCGGCCGGCTCGACGGACACCTCGTCAAGCGCGCGCACCACGGTCGCCATCTCGGTGGACTTGAGGACCGGAGTCGCCACCGCGCTGCGGCCCTCGTCCCAGGTCGGCTGCATGCCGGCCCGCTTCAGCGCGGCGATCACCGGTTCGGCGTCCCCGGCCGAGGTCAGCGTGGCCACCACGGTCCGCTGGCCGACCTGCGCCTTGAGCTCGGCGGCCGTGCCCGAGGCGACGACCTTGCCGGCGGACAGCACGGTGATCGAGTCGGCCAGCCGGTCCGCTTCGTCCAGGTACTGGGTGGTCAGCAGCACTGCGGTGCCGTCGTCCACCAGCCCTTCCACGATCTCCCACATGCCACGTCGGCTCGCCGGGTCCAGCCCGGTGGTCGGCTCGTCCAGGAAGATCACCCGCGGCCGGCCGACCAGGCTGGCCGCCAGGTCCAGCCGGCGGCGCATTCCGCCGGAGTAGGTGCGGGCCGGTCGCTTGGCCGCGTCGGTCAGCCCGAAGGTGGCCAGCAGTTCGTCCGCGCGCTCCCGGCCGTGCCGTTTGCCGGCGCCCAGCAGCCGGGCGATCAGCAGCAGATTGTCCAATCCGGACAGTTGCTCGTCCACCGCGGCGAACTGGCCGGTCAGGCCGATCCGGGCGCGTACCTGTCGGCCGGCCCGCACCACGTCGAACCCGGCCACCCGGGCACGGCCGCCATCCGGTGGCAGCATGGTGGTCAGCACGTTGACCAGCGTCGTCTTGCCCGCGCCGTTGTGGCCGAGCAGGCCGAGCACACTGCCCTTCGGCACACTCACACTGACTTCGTCCAGTGCGACCAGCGAGCCGAATCTCTTGGTGACCCGGTCCGCCTCGATCATCACGTCGGTCATGCCTTTTTCCTCCCCTGGGTGCCGTGCAAGAAGAAGTCGACCAGCTCTTCGGCATCGGCGACGACTTCGCCCATGCCCACGCCCTGCATGCGGTTGGTGAAGATCAACCCGAGTAGCAGCCGGGCCGCCAGCGCCGGTTCGACCCGCAACTCGTCCCGTTCGGGGTCGAACATGTCGGCGATGGCGTTGACCACCCGCACCATCGACCCGGGTGGTCCGGCGTCGTGGCCGCCACGCGCCTCCCGCATGTCGACCCCGGCGGCGTGCACGGCCTGGGCCACGCTCCACAGCCGGTTCTGGTAGCCGTTGACGTGATCCAGCGCGGTGATCAGCCGCTGCGCCAGCGGCAGGCGACGATCGATCGCGGCGATCTGCTCGACCTCGTGGCCGGACTCCATCACCGCGTGCAGGCATGCGGTGAGCAGTTCGGTCTTGTCCCGGAAGGCCCGGAACACGGTGCCCTCCGCGATGCCGGCCGCGGCCGCGATCTTGCTGGTGGGCACGTTCGCGCCGTGCTCGATGAGCAACGGCAGGGTGGCCTCGACAATCGCGGCGCGTCGTTGCGCCACGCTCATCGCTGGTGCTCGGGTCATGCCGCCACTATATGAGTGATCACTCACTCACGTCAATGAGTGAGTGCTCACTCAGGCGGGCGGAACCCTCGTCGGACCGGGATCTGCATGTGCGCCTCGGTGCCGCCACCGGAACGCGCGGCCAGCCAGGCCCGGCCACCGTGCACGGTCACCACCTGCCGGACGATCGCCAGGCCCAGGCCCGATCCGGGCATCGCCCGCGCCTCCGCGGTGCGGTAGAACCGCTGGAACACCCGCTCCCGGTCCGCCTCCGGCACCCCGGGGCCCCGGTCGGCGACGAGCACGTCCGCCAGCCCGCGCACCCGGCCGACGGTGATCTCCACCGGCGCCTCCGGCGGACTCCACTTGGCGGCGTTGTCCAGCAGGTTCAGCACCGCCCGCTCCACCAGCGACCGCTTGCCCAGCACCAGCACCGGGGTCTCGGCCAGCTCGAAAATCACCTCCGGGCTCCGGGCCCGGGCCCGGACCACCGCCGAGCGCACCACGTCGGCCAGGTCCAGGTCGGTGGTCTCCTCCGCGCTGCCCGGATCGCGGGCCAGCTCGACCACCTCCTCGACCAGATGGTCCAGCTCGCCCAACTGAGCGTCGACGTCCTTGAGCAGCCGCTCCCGGTCGTCGCTGTCCAACTGCCGGTCCGGGTTGCGCTCGGCGTGCAGCAGCAGCTCGATGTTGGTGCGCAGGCTGGTCAGCGGGGTGGCGAGCTCGTGGCTGGCGTCCTCGACCAGCTGCCGCTGCGCGTCCCGGGCGTGGCCGAGCGCGGCGAGCATCTGGTTCATGCTGGCCGCCACGCTGGCCACCTCGGCAGGCTCCCGCCGCTCCATCGGCACCGCGGCGCCCAGATCCTGGGTCGCGGCCACGTGCGCGGCAGCGGCACCCACCCGGCGCACCGGCCGCAGCCCGGCCACGGTGAACCCGTAGCCCATCGCCGCCGCGACCACGATCGCCACCAGGTCGGCGACGCCGAGCAGCAGCGCGAAATGGTTCAGCGTGGTGTTGACGTCGGTCATGTCCGAGGCGATCTGCACGGCGTCCCCGCGCACCGAGTGCACGGTGAGCATCAGGTACGACACGCGGTCGACGGTGACATCGCGCAGCGCCGACTCCTCGGTGCCCAGCGCCACCGCGACATCGCCGGCGTCCACCGGCAGCCAGCGTGACTGGAACGGCGGCTTGCGGCTGGCCCCGGTGCTGCTGACCACACCCAGCAGCGTGTTGACGTCCGGTTTGACCCAGGCCGGCGGCGACTGCAGCTTGGTCGGATCGGTGCGCTGGGCGAACACGCTGGCCTGCTCGGTGAGGTCCTGGGCGGTCTCGTCCCGCAGTTCCCCGCGCAACAGCAGCCAGGCGGCCACCGACACGCCGACCACCGCCACCGCCACCGCCGCCGCGGTCAGGACGGTCAGCCGCCGTCGCAGGGTGGGGCGCCGCAGGGCTGGGCGCCTCATGTCCCCGGCTCCCGCAGCACGTAGCCGATGCCGCGCACGGTGTGCACCAGGCGGGGCTCACCGCCGGACTCCAGTTTGCGGCGCAGATAACCGATGTAGACATCGAGGCTGTTGGACTTGGTGCCGAAGTCGTAGCCCCACACCTCGGTGTACAGCGCCGACCGGGTGACCACCCGGGACGCGTTGCGCAGCAACACCGCCAGCAGCTCGAACTCGGTCCTGGTCAGCTCCATCATCCGGTCGCCGCGCCAGGCGCTGCGGTCGTCCGGGTCGATGGTGAGATCGGCGAAGGTCACCTTCTCCGATTCGACCGGGTCGATCCGGCGCAGCAGGGCGCGCACCCTGGCCAGCAACTCCTCCAGGGCGAACGGCTTGACCAGGTAGTCGTCCGCGCCCGCGTCCAGGCCGGCCACCCGGTCGCCGACGGTGCGCCGCGCGGTGAGCATCAGCACCGGCACCCGGTCGCCGGTGACCCGCAGCCGCCGACAGGTCTCCAGACCGTCCAGCCGGGGCATCATCACGTCCAGAATGACCAGGTCCGGCCGGTGCTCGCGGAGCGCGTCCAGCGCGCCCAGGCCGTCGCCGGCGACATCGACCTGGTAGCCCTCGAACTTCAGGCCCCGGCCGATCGACTCGCGGACCGCCGGTTCGTCGTCCACGACCAGAACTCGCATGCGTCCATCCTCACACCCACTCCTCCCGCACTGCCGCTGGCGAGGCATTTTGGGTTGTTCTGGGCGACCGCGGTACGGGCCCGCCCGGCACGCATCTACGATCGCGTTCATGGCCGAGTTCATCTACACCATGAAAAAAGTGCGCAAGGCGCACGGTGACAAGGTCATCCTGGACGACGTGACCCTGTCGTTCCTGCCCGGCGCGAAGATCGGCGTGGTCGGCCCGAACGGGGCCGGCAAGTCCAGCGTGCTCAAGATCATGGCCGGGCTGGACAATGCGAACAACGGCGACGCGTTCCTGTCGCCCGGCTACTCGGTCGGCATTCTCCAGCAGGAACCGCCGCTCAACGAGGACAAGACCGTCCTGGGCAATGTCGAGGAAGGCGTCGGCGAGATCAAGGCGAAGCTCAACCGCTTCAACGAGATCGCCGAGCAGATGGCCACCGACTACTCAGACGAGCTGATGAACGAGATGGGGCGGCTCCAGGAGGAACTGGACCACGCGGACGCCTGGGACCTGGACTCCCAACTCGAGCAGGCGATGGACGCGTTGCGGTGTCCGCCGCCGGATGCCGAGGTGAGCAACCTCTCCGGTGGCGAGCGACGCCGGGTCGCGCTGTGCAAGCTGTTGCTGTCCCGGCCGGATCTGCTGCTGCTGGACGAGCCCACCAACCATCTGGACGCGGAAAGCGTGCAGTGGCTTGAACAGCACCTGGCCGCCTACGCCGGCGCCGTCCTCGCCGTCACGCACGACCGGTACTTCCTTGACAACGTTGCCGAGTGGATCTTGGAGCTGGACCGGGGTCGCGCCTATCCCTACGAGGGCAACTACTCGACGTACCTGGAAAAGAAGGCCGAGCGGCTGGAAGTCGCGGGCAAGAAGGACCAGAAGCTGCAGAAGCGGCTCAAGCAGGAACTGGCCTGGGTCCGCTCCAATGCCAAGGCGCGGCAGGCCAAATCCCGCTCCCGGTTGCAGCGGTACGAGGAGATGGCCGCCGAGGCGGACCGCACCCGCAAGCTCGACTTCGAGGAGATCCAGATCCCGCCCGGTCCACGACTGGGCAGCGTGGTGGTCGACGTGTCGAACCTGCGCAAGGGCTATGGCGACCGGCTGCTGATCGAGAATCTGTCGTTCAGCCTGCCGCGCAACGGAATCGTCGGTGTGATCGGCCCGAACGGCGTCGGCAAGACGACCCTGTTCAAGACGATCGTCGGGCTGGAGCAGCCGGACGCCGGCGAGGTGCGGATCGGCGAGACGGTCCGGCTGTCCTATGTGGACCAGGAACGGTCGGGCATCGATCCGAAGAAGAACGTCTGGGAGGTCGTTTCCGACGGCCTGGACCACATTCAGGTCGGCAACGTGGAAATGCCTTCTCGCGCTTATATCGGCGCGTTCGGCTTCAAGGGCCCGGACCAGCAGAAGCCGGCCGGCGTGCTCTCCGGTGGCGAGCGCAACCGGCTGAACCTGGCGATGACCCTCAAACTGGGCGGCAACCTTCTCCTGCTGGACGAGCCGACCAACGACCTGGACGTGGAAACACTGGGCTCGCTGGAGAACGCGCTAGAGCAGTTCCCCGGCTGCGCCGTGGTGATCTCGCACGACCGGTGGTTCCTCGACCGGGTGGCCACCCACATCCTGGCCTGGGAAGGCAGCGACGAGAACCCGGCGTCCTGGTTCTGGTTCGAGGGCAACTTCGAGGGCTACGAGAAGAACAAGATCGAACGGCTCGGGCAGGAGGCCGCCCGGCCGCACCGGGTCACCTACCGCAAGCTCACACGCGGCTGAGTGGAGGGACCGGTCGTGGCGGCGAGCGGTAGTGAGGGTGCCTGGTCACTCCGCTGGCGTGCGCCCGAACTGGCGCTGGTGCTCGGCGAGCGCGCCGGGGCCGAGACCGCCGTGGTGTTCGCCTCCTGCCGGCTGGGCCAGAAACTCGCCGTCGTCGAGCGGGCCATCGCCGCGCTTCGGGAGGCGGAGCGGCTCGGTGACGCCGACTCGGCCGCCGTGCTGCGGCTGGAACTCGCCGGCTGTGCCCGGTCGGTCGGTGTGCCGCTGGTCGGCGCGGCCCTGGTCGCGCCCCTGCTGACCGGCAGCGGCACGCCCACCCATCGGGCCGCCGCGTTGGTGCGGCTGGTCGGCTGTCTGGCCTACCGAGCCCAGCCGCGCATGCTGGACGCCGCGCTGGCCCGCGCCGACCAGCTCTACGTCGAGGACGGCGGTGTCGGCGGCGGCTCGGACACCGTGGTGCTGCTCCGCGCGCTGCTGCGCTCGGCCGCCGCCGCCGAGCACCGCCGCCGCGGCGACGCCCGGTCCGCTGTGGACGCCGCCCGCGAGGGCGCCGAACTGCTGCGTGGGCTCGAGTCGGACGGTGGCTACGTGCGGTCCCGGCTGGCCGCCCAACTCGCCCTGGGTCTGCTCGATCTCGGCCGGGTGGACGATGCCCGGCTTGTCGCGGACGCGCTGCACGCCGAGCCGACCAGAGGCGCGGCGGCCGGGCCGAGCGGATGGCTGGCGGTCGCGCTGGCCGCTCGGGTGTACCTGCCGGCGGGCCTGCTCGCGCCGGCCATGGCGGTGCTGCGCGATGCCGTCGCGCTGGGCGCCCGGCACCGGTTGGACGCGCTGCACGCCGAGAGCCTGAGCCTGCTCGCGGACGCCTCCGAGCGTGCCGGGCAACTCTCCGAGGCGATCGGGCTGCTGCGTACCGGGCACGGGGTGCGCATGCGCCAGGTGCGCGCCGAGCAGGCCGCTCGCGGCCGGTTGCTCGGCGCGTTCGGCATGCCGGACCGGCCGGACGAGCTGATCCGGCTGCTCGCGTCGTTCGCTCCGGCGGCCGCCGCGCGTCCCCGTCGGGCCGAGCCGGTCTCCGCTCCGGGTGTCGATGTGTCGATGTTGCTGGTCGACGTCGAACCCCGGCCCCGGCACGGAGCGGCGCTGGACCGGGTGGCCAACCACGTTCGGCATGCCGCGCCGGCGGATGCCACCGTGGCCCGGCTCGGCGGCGCCGATCTGGCCGTGCTGTTGCCTGGTGTGCCCGGCGGCCACGCGCGACGTTGGGCGGAACGGCTGGAGGATGCGATGGTGGGTGCGGAGGCCGGTGTCAGGGTGAATGTGCGTACCCCGGACCAGAAGCCGACCGGACGACACGCGCCGGACAACATCACCACAACCACCATCCCGGCCGTCGTGGACCCGCCGCCTGCCCTGCCGCCGCCTGCCCTGCCGCCGCCTGCCCCGCCGCCGCCTGCACCGCCGCGCCGGGAGGAAGCGCGGTCGGTGCTGGCCCGGCTCGGCGTCGAGGTGCGTGGGTCGGGTGGTCGTCGGCGGGCCGAGGACGCGCCCGTGGAATCGCCGCCTGCCAACGGCAGCGGGCCGCGCCAGCCGATCGTGCTGCCGAGCATGGACTGGCTGTCAGAGCTGCGGTTGGCGCCCCGAGAGGCGGACCCCGTTCTGCCGCCGGCGCCGCTGCCCCCGGCGGCGCCGGCGCTGCCGGCCGCGCCACTGTTCCAGTTCGAGCCGGAGCCCCCGCGAGCCGCACCGGAGGCCGCGCCCCCGACACCGGAGCCCCCGACAGGCGGCAAGCACAGCAACCGGCTCGGGGACCTGCTGATGGAGGCGCTGCTCGCGTACCGGACGGCCAGCGAGCCGGAGAACCCCCGACCTGCCGGGGTTGGCCGCGAGTTAGCCGACGACCGGGACACCGCACCCCGTTGGCGGCTCCCTCCGTGGGACTAATGTGGATCGCGAGATGACCTCTACCGATACGGACACCTGGCTGGCGGCGGAGCGAGCGGCGACGCCTGAGCAGACCCGCGATGAGCTGATCGCCCGCGCGGCCGCCCGCGCACCCGAACTCGCTGAGCTGATTCGCCGATACTTCCGGTATCTGCCGCCGGAGGAGGTCATCGACGACGACCCGACCGATCTGGTCGGCGCGGTCCGGTCGAACTATCAGCTCGCCGAGAACCGGGTGCAGGGCCGGCCGACCGTGCGGCTGGTCAACCCGACGCCGGAGCGGGACGGCTGGACCTGCGCGGCGACCGTCGTGCAGGTGGTCACCGACGACATGCCGTATCTGGTCGACTCGGTGGTGGCTGAGCTGACCCGGGGCGGGCTGAACGTGCAACGGGTGGTGCATCCGATCGTGGTGGTGCGGCGGGACATGGCCGGCGCCCTGCTGGCTGTGCTGCCGACCGCCGACCCGGAGGACCCGCCGGCCGGCAGCCTGGTTGAGTCGTGGATGAGCATCGAGATCGACCAGATGACCGATCCGCGCCGAGCCGAGGAACTCGAGCAGCGACTGGTCGAGGTGCTGCGCGATGTCCGGGAAGTGGTCGAGGACACCGACAAGATGGTCACCACGGCCCGCGCGCTCGCCGACGCCCTGGATGCTGATCCGCCGTCGCTGCCCGAAGCCGAGGTTGGCGAAGGCGCCCGGTTGCTGCGCTGGCTCGCCGACGGGCA
Source organism: Pseudonocardiaceae bacterium (assembly GCA_035552275.1). Lineage (GTDB taxonomy): Bacteria > Actinomycetota > Actinomycetes > Mycobacteriales > Pseudonocardiaceae > DASVLX01. The sequence continues at coordinate 13,905 of DASZLR010000264.1, forward strand.
TTTCACCTTCCTTGGCTACCGGCACTACGAGCTGGTGCGTGCTGAGCGTGAGCCGGCGCTGCGCGCGAGCCTGGCGTCCGGCCTCGGCGTGCTGCGCCAGGACAGCCTGGCCACCCGCCGGCTGACGGCCGACCAGGACCTGGCCGAGCACGCGCTGGCGCCGACGCTGCTGGTGCTCACCGAGGCCAGCGAACCGTCCACTGTGCACCGTTCGGCGTTCCCGTACTACGTCGGCGTGAAAACCTTTGACAATCAGGGAAACGTCAACGGAGAGCACCGATTTCTCGGCGTGCTCACCAGCGCGGCGATGTACGAGGACGTGCTGGATATTCCGGTGATCGAGCGGCGGGTGCGCGAGGTGATGCACCGCGCCGGCTTCCCGATGCACTCGTACTCGGGCCAGATGATGCTCGACGTCATCCAGAACTACCCGAGGCCCGAGCTTTTCTCCACCGACACCGACGCCCTGTACGACACCGCGACCGGCGTGCTGGCGCTGGCCGATCGGCGGCGGGTGCGGCTGTTCCTGCGCCGCGACCCTTACCGGCGGTTCTTCTCGTGCCTGGTGTATCTGCCCCGGGACCGCTACACCACCACCAGCCGGCTGGCCATGCAGGAAGTGTTGCTGCGTGAGCTGTCCGGCAAGCAGATCGAGTACAGCGCGCGGGTGGGGGAGACGCCGATCGCCCGGGTGCACTTCATGGTGCACACCGATCCCGCGGTGACGGTGGAGGCGGATTCCGGACGAATCCAGCAGCAGGTGGCCGAGGCGGTGCGCGGCTGGGACGACCGAATGGTCGAGGCCGTGCTCGCCCACCGACGGTCCACCACCGGGCACGCGGTGGACGTGGAGACCGCGACCGTTGTCGGGCAGCGGTACGCGGCCGCGTTTCCCGAGTCCTACAAGGAAAGTTTCGCCGCCGGGGAGGGCTTGGCCGATCTGCGCCGATTGCAGGCGTTGCGGCCGGGCGACTCGCTGGACGTGTTGTTCTACCGGCCAGAGGGCGCCGAGCCCGGCGAACGCCGGTTCAAGCTTTACCTGGCCGGTGAGCGGGCCACCCTGTCGGCCGTGCTGCCGATGTTGCAGAAGATGGGCGTCGAGGTCGTCGACGAGCGGCCGTACGAGGTGCACACCGAAGAGGGCGCCCCGTGCTGGATCTTCGACTTCGGGCTCCGGTTCGATCCGTCCACAGTGGAGTTTCTGGACGAGGAAACGCTGACCGACCTGCGCAACCGGTTCCAGGAAGCGTTCGCCGCCACCTGGCGCGGCCAGGCCGAGGTGGACGGACTCAACGCGCTGGTGCTCCGCGCCGGCCTCACCTGGCGGCAGGCCACCATCCTGCGCACCTACGTCAAGTATCTGCGCCAGGCACAGACCCCGTATGGCCAGGACTACATCGAAGATGTGGTGCTCGGGCACACCGAGATCGCCACGGCGCTGGTCCGGTTGTTCCACGTTCGGCTGGACCCGGCGGGATCCGGGCTGGCCGACGACCTGACCAACGAGATCAGCGCGATGATCGACGCGGTGACCAGCCTCGACGCCGACCGGATTCTGCGTAGCCTGCTGAGCCTGATCAACGCCACTCTGCGGACCAATTACTTCGTGGACGACGCCAGGCCGTACCTCGCGGTGAAACTGGATCCGCAGCGGGTGCCGGGCCTGCCCGAGCCGCGTCCCAGGTTCGAGATTTTCGTCTGCTCGCCCCGGTTCGAAGGCGTGCATCTGCGGTTCGGCTCGGTGGCCAGGGGTGGGCTGCGCTGGTCGGACCGCCGCCAGGATTTCCGCACCGAGATTCTCGGGCTGGTCAAGGCGCAGGCGGTGAAGAACGCGGTGATCGTGCCGGTTGGCGCCAAGGGCGGCTTCGTCCTGAAGCGCCCGCCCGCACCGACCGGTGATCCCGCCGCCGACCGGGAGGCGCTGCTCACCGAGGGCGTCGCCTGCTACCGGATGTTCATCTCCGGCCTGCTCGACCTGACCGACAATCTGGACGCCGGCAAGGTCGTGCCGGCGCCTTCGGTCGTCCGCTACGACGGCGACGACACGTATCTGGTGGTCGCGGCCGACAAGGGCACCGCCAGTTTCTCGGACATCGCCAACGATGTGGCCGCGCACTACGGATTCTGGCTGGGCGACGCGTTCGCCTCTGGCGGTTCGGTGGGCTACGACCATAAGCAGATGGGCATCACCGCGCGGGGAGCGTGGGAGAGCGTGTCCCGGCACTTCCGTGAGCTGGGCGTGGACACCCAACGCCAGGAGTTCACCGTGGTGGGCGTCGGCGATATGTCCGGTGACGTGTTCGGCAACGGAATGTTGCTGTCCGAGCACATCCGGCTGATCGCCGCCTTCGACCACCGGCACATTTTTCTCGATCCTGATCCGGATGCCGCGCGGTCGTTCGCGGAACGGCAGCGGATGTTCGCGCTGCCCCGGTCGTCCTGGGACGACTACGACCGGTCCGCGATCAGCGACGGCGGCGGGGTGTGGCCGCGCACGGCGAAGTCGATCCCGGTCAGCGAGCCGGTCAGACGGGCGCTCGGCTTGCCGGACGAGGCGACCCGGCTGTCCCCGGCGGAGCTGATGAAGGCGATCCTGCTGGCGCCGGTGGACCTGCTGTGGAACGGCGGAATCGGCACCTACGTCAAGGCGACCACTGAAACGCACGCCGATGTGGGGGACAAGGCCAACGACGCGATTCGGGTGGACGGCGCGGCGCTGCGGGTGCGGGTGGTCGGCGAGGGCGGCAACCTCGGCCTGACCCAACGCGGCCGGATCGAGTTCGCCCGGTTCGGCGGCAAGGTCAACACCGACGCGTTGGACAACTCGGCCGGCGTGGACTGCTCGGACCACGAGGTCAACATCAAGATCTTGTTGGACCATCTGGTGACCGAGGGTCGGCTGGGCTCCGAGCAGCGCAACGAACTGCTGGCCGAGATGACCGACGAGGTCTCCGATCTCGTGCTGGCGGACAACTACGCGCAGAACCTGGTGCTGGGCGTCAGTCGCGCGCACGCCGCCGGCATGACGCTGGTGCACGCCAGACTGGTGGCCGATTTGGAGCAGCGGGCCGGCTTGGACTGCGACTTGGAGGCGCTGCCCACCGCGGACGGGTTCAAGGCGCTGGCGAAGTCGGACCGGGGTCTCACCTCGCCTGAGCTGGCCACCGTGCTGGCGCACGTCAAACTCAACCTGAAGGACGAGGTGCTGGCCAGCGACCTGCCCGACCTGGATGTGTTCGCCCGGCGATTGCCGGACTATTTCCCGAGCCGGTTGCGCGAGCGGTTCGGCGATGCGATCGGCGCGCACCCGCTGCGCCGGGAGATCACCACGACGCTGCTGGTGAATGAGGTTGTCGACGGCGGTGGCCTGTCGTACGCGTTCCGGCTGGCCGACGAACTGAGCGCGTCCGCGACCGATGCGGTGCGGGCGTTCGCGGTGACCACGAAGGTGTTCGACCTGCCCGCCCTGTGGCGGGAGATCGAGGCGCTGGACAACGTGGTGCCGACCGAGGTCACCGACCAGATGCAGTTGGAGGCGCGCCGGCTGTTGGATCGGGCGTCCCGCTGGTTCCTCTCCAACCGGCCGCAGCCACTGGCGGTGGGTGCGGAGATCAGCCGGTTCGGCGAGGTCGTGGGCGACTTGGCGCCATCGGTGTTCGGCCTGTTGCGCGGTCAGGCTCGTGAGGACGCCATCGCCCAGGCGGCGTGGTTCGTGGAGCGTGGCGTGGCCGAGCCGTTGGCTCAGCGAATCGCCAGCCTGCTGGATGTTTACGCGTTGCTGGACGTCATTGAGATCGCTGAGCTGGCGGAGCGGGAGGCCGGCGTCGAGCGGGCGCACCTGGAGACCGCCCAGCTGTATTACGCGCTGTCCGACCATCTGGGAATTGACCGGATGCTGGACGCGGTGAGCGTGTTGGAGCGCGGCAACCGCTGGCACGCGTTGGCCCGGCTGGCGCTGCGCGACGACCTGTACTCGTCGGTGCGGGGGATCGCGGTGGATGTGCTGCGGCACAGCGATTCCGGCGACAGCCCCGACGACAAGATCGTCATGTGGGAGGAGTCGAACGCGTCCCGGCTGGGCCGCGCCCGCGCCGCGCTGGGCGAACTCGCCCGGGTCGGCAAGCTCGACCTGCCCACCCTGTCCGTCGCCGCCCGCCAGGTGCGGGCCATGGTTCGGTAGCGCCCGATCACGTGGCTGACTGAGAAAGGGGGCCGGGATTGCGGAAGGTATCGCCCACGTGGCTTGGATTTTTGACAGAAGCTCTGGACGATCCAACGCGGTATAGGCGGCTCCTGGGACTCTTGTTTCTGATTATGTTCCCATTGGCCGGAGTGACCTGCTTGGCGATACTCCACGCAGGGGTGTCCACTCTGCTTGGCATGACAACAGACGGCGTTGGCGTTGCCCAGCTTCTGATCTTCTTCAAACGCGCCAGACAGCGCGGGGCGAGTTCAGGCGGTCGTAGCATGTGATCTTGGGTTCGGTGGGTGAGGATGCTCATCGTGCGCAGATTGTTGACGTTGGCTGATCGGGAGGAGATCTCTCGTGGCTTGGCGGAGTCGTTGGAGTACAAGGACATCGCCGTTCGGATTGGTCGTGATGCCTCGATCGTGTCGCGTGAGGTGGCGCGGCATGGTGGCCGGGGCGGGTACCGGGCCACGACCGCCGAGAGGGCCGCGGTGACGGGGCGGACGCGCCCGAAGCCGCTGGCCGTGGACGATCGTCCCGGTGTCCGGCAGGTGGTGACCGGGCTGCTGCGCAAGGGTTGGTCACCGGCGTCGATCGCGGGCCGGTTGCGGCGCGAACGCCGGGGCGAGCAGGCTGGAGGCGTGTCACATGAGGCGATCTACCAGTGGGTTTACGCCCAGCCGGTCGCCGGGTTGCGGGCGGAGTTGATCGCCCTGCGGTCCGGTCGCACCCGTCGGCGCGGACCCCGCCCAGCACCGGCGCCGCGCATCCGGGAGCCCCGCTACCTGGAGGACCGCCCCGCCGAGGCCACCGGCCGGGCGGTGGCCGGGCACTGGGAAGGGGATCTGGTCGTGGGCAAGGGCGGCAAGACCGCCGTGGCCACGCTGGTGGAACGCACCAGCCGCTTCCTGATCCTGGTGCCGCTGACCGGGCGGGACTCGCTGACCGTCAGCCAGGCGATCATCGCCGCCGTAGGGGACCTTCCCCCGTCGGTCACCCGGTCCCTCACGTGGGACTGCGGCGCGGAAATGGCTCTACACAAGGACATCACCGCCACCGGGCTGCCGGTCTACTTCGCCCACCCCCACTCACCGTGGGAACGCGGCAGCAACGAGAACCTCAACCGCATCGTCCGCGAATACTTCCCCAAAGGCGTCGAGATCACCTCCGACCCGCACTACCACGCCGCCGTCGCCGCCGAGATCAACGACCGACCCCGTAAAATCCACAACTGGAAGAAACCCAGCGAAGTCTTCACCGAACTCCTCGCATCAGATGCTTCCACCACCTGAATCTGCCCGGTCCATAGCCATCAATGTCCTCGGTCACCCATCGGTCCACTCATCACTGGCGAAGGATTGGTCATGTCCGCGTTGCCCACGCTGCACGATCAGGAGCCGGTTTTCGTCCTGGAACTCGGCGAGGATGAGAACCGGTTCTCGCCGGAGTGGCTGAAGACCGTCCATGCGCTGTTGGATTCCGTTGTGGACTGTCCGAGGCCGGCCGCGCTGGTCACCACCGGTGGCGGCAAGTTCTACTCCAATGGACTTGACCTGGACTGGCTGCTCGGCCACGGCGATCAGGCCGATCGCTATGTCGCTGATGTGCACGAACTGCTGGCCCGCGTGCTCACCTTGCCGGTGCCGACGATCGCGGCCGTCAACGGGCATGCCTTCGGCGCTGGCGCCATGTTGGCCATGGCGCATGATTTCCGGATCATGCGCGCCGATCGAGGATACTTCTGCTTTCCCGAGGCGGACATCAATATCCCGTTCACCCCAGGGATGGCGGCGCTCATTCAGGGCAAGCTGACGCCGGCTGCGGCGATCGCGTCGATGACGACCGGACGACGGTTCGGCGGAGCGGACGCCCGTGAGCTCGGGCTGGTTGACGATGTTGCCGGCGAGGGCGACGTGGTCGACCGAGCGAGCGAGCGCGTGCGAGCATTGGCGGGCAAGGATCGCGGCACGCTCGGTGCCATCAAGTCCACCATGTTCGCTCCTGCGGTCGCCGCGCTGCGCGCGTGACGGTTCAGTGGATGAGTGCATAGCGGCGGAGTGGGTTGGTTCGGGGTTTCATCTGTGGGTCTATATAGGACGGTGGGATGAAGGTGGGTATCCCTTTGTCCATCACGATTTTCCAGCGGGAGTGGTGCACGAGGGTATGATGCTCGCGGCAGAGCAGGGTGAGATTTTCCAACGCCGTGGGGCCTCCGTCCGCCCAGTGCCGGATGTGGTGAACATCGGTCCAGTGCTGTGGACGCGGGCAGGACGGGAAGGCGCACCCGCCGTCCCGGAATACCACGGCTTTGCGGATCGCGGCCGGGATGGTGCGGGTCGACCGGCCGACGTCCAACGGTTCGGCGCGCGAGCCCAGCACGATCGGTAGAACCTTTGCGTCGCAGGCGATGCGGCGGGCCTGGCCGGCGGTGAGCGTGGTGGGCAGACCCAGGGTCGCGTTGTCCAGAGTGGCCCGACCGGCGTTCTCGCGGAGGTTCGCCCAGGAGATGGTGACCGTCAGGTGCGGTTTCTGCCCGCCGTCGGCGGGCAGTGATCCGCCGTCGGCGACGAGTTTGAGGATGTCGGCGAACGCGTCACCATGGCGCTCGGCGGGAGACCGCAGGTCCGGCTCACCATCATTGTTGACCGGTGTGCTGAACGAGGACAGCGCCCCCGTCAACAGCGCCCCGGACTCCTGGTCCAGCTCGCCGGTGAAGGCGACCCGACCGGATCGCCGCACGGTGAAGTGCAGTTCGTTGCGTGGCTGCGCCAACGGCGCCTCGCGGGGCTCGGGGCCGTCCTGGTCCAACCGGTCCAGGATCTCCCGCCCCAGCCCGCGGATCACCACCGCGTCCACGCTGGGCGCGGCCCGCACCAGAATCCGCTGCGTCGACTCCACATCCTCTTCGGTCGCCCACGACGGGAACCTCGCGATCGTGTCCACGATCGCGGTGATCTGGTCCGGATGCAGCACCCCGGCCTCAACCGCCTCGCCCAGGATCGGCAAGGCGACCAACTGGCCGGCCCGCTGGACCCGACGCTTCGCGTCCGCCCTGGTGATCGCCAACCGCTCATGCAGCAACGCCGCCGTGTCCCGATGCCCCCAACCGCCGGCCACACCACGACGATCCAGCTCACCCACCGCCGACAGCATCCGCGCGTGCCACCGACGCGACTCGTGCTCGATCACGGCGATCTGATCGAGCAACTCCTCATCACCACAACGCCACCACCCGGCGGCCGCTTCCGTATCCTGCACGAAGTCGTTCATA
>DASZLR010000265.1:0-2074 GCA_035552275.1 Pseudonocardiaceae bacterium
GCGAACACCTTGTCGATCAGCCGGAACGTGCCGCCGTAGGCGTCGTCGGGAATCACCACGTGATCACCGGGACGCAATACCGTGCGCAGCACACAGTCGCCGGCCGCCATGCCGGAGCTGAAAGCGCGGCCGAAGCGACCGTCCTCGACGGCGGCCAGTGCGGCCTCCAGCGCGGCCCTGGTCGGTTTACCGGTGCGGGCGTACTCGAATCCGCCGCGCAGACCGCCGACACCGTCCTGAGCGAAGGTGCTGCTGGCGTAGATCGGGGTGTTCACCGCGCCGGTCGTCTGGTCGGGCCGGTAGCCGGCGTGAATGGCCTTGGTGGCCAGCCCTGCTTTTGCGAAATGTTCCTGATCGCTCATCAACGATCAGCCTAGTCATCGCGCGGCGGCCGGCCGGGCGCGCCGAACGTGGTAAATGGGTCAGTTGCCCCATGCGTACCGCCCCGGTCGCCGCGCAGAATCACTATTTATGAAGCAACTGATGGTGGCACTGGCGACAACTGCGCTGTTGTGGGGCGGTGTCGCGGGGATGGAGGCCGGACCTGCCGCCGCGGGGGCCTTTCCCGGTTGCCCTGAGGACCATCCGGAAGGCCCGTGCCACTGGTGTCCCGGAGACCCGGTGGTGCAGACCGGCAATCTGAAGTACGACCCGGTCCGCTGGGACAACAACGTGTGCCACACCTATTGGCGCACCGGAGGCGACGGCAACGTCGCCCGGACCATTTGGGAGGGCGATGCGCCACCACCGCCGCCACCGCCGGTAACGGGGCTTATTTGCGACCCCGGGACGTTCACGAACTGTCGTATCGTGACCCGGTAAACGGGAGTCCGCGGTTTACCGGCCGTATTCGGCGCTCCCGCCGGCCGTCCGGCTCAACGGCAGGCACACCGTGGCCAACATCTTGTCGGCCAACGTCTGGCGCTTGGCATCCCAGAGCGGGAACAGGTAGCCGACGTAGAAGATCGCGGCATCGACCGCATGCGCGATCGCGCGCAGCACCGACAATCCGAACCCGATCGGCTCCCCGGTGTTCTCGCTGACGACCCGGAACCCCAGCACCGACTTGCCGATACTGGATCCGGTGGTCCCCTGGCGGTAGCCGAAGTTCCAGAAGAAGTAGCCCAGTGCGGCCAGCACCGCAATCCACATCACGGTGAGTCCAACCGTCGAAGGGCCGATGAAACAGATCTGCTCGCCGGAGCTCGGGGTCACGTCACAGGCCGACGTGATGGAGTTCTCCAGCACCAGCCAGCCGGCACCCAGGATCAGCAGCAGAGGCAGATGGTCGACGACATAGGCCGCGACCCGGCTGAGCCATGGCGTGAACTCCTCACGGCTCAGCCCGCGCAGCACCGGTCCGGGCGGCGGCGGAACGTAGCCACCCGACGGCGGCGGCGGTGGCGGATAACTCCCACCGCCCGGCGGCGGAGGCGGCGGAAACGACGACGGTGGTTGTTGTTCGGTCATCAGCGAATCTCTCTACTTACGTAACGCGCCGTCGGACAGGAAGCCCAGCAGGTCGTACCGGGTGATCACCCCGACCGGTTTGCCTTCCTCGACAACCATCACGGCGTCGAGGTCGCGCAGTGTCTTGGCCAGAGAATTGAGCTGTTCACCGGCGCCGATGATCGGCAGCGGCGGGCTCATGTGCTGCCCGACGGCGTCGGCCAGGTGAGCCCGGCCCTCGAAGACCGCCGAGAGCAGCTCGCGCTCAGAAACACTGCCGGCCACCTCGCCGGCCATCACCGGCGGCTCGGCGCCGACCACCGGCATCTGCGACACCCCGTACTCGCGCAGAATGCTGATCGCGTCACGCACGGTCTCCGACGGATGGGTGTGCACCAGGTCGGGCAGCTGACCGGACTTGCCGCGCAGCACGTCGCCGACCGTGGGCTGCTCGATCGAGCCGTCCAGCCTGTTCCGCAGGAACCCGTACGACGACATCCAGGCGTCGTTGAAGATCTTCGACAGATAGCCGCGGCCGCCGTCGGGCAGCAGCACGACGACCAGCGCGTCGGGCCCGGCTTCTTCGGCCACCTTCAGCGCCGCCACCACCGCCATGCCGCACGAG
>DASZLR010000266.1:0-27274 GCA_035552275.1 Pseudonocardiaceae bacterium
GAGCCGTCCGCGTACTCGACCGCCCCGGACCGAACCACGGTCACCGGCTCGGCCACCATTGTCACGCCCGCCTGCCGGCCGGCGGCCAGTAGCGCGGCCATCAACCGCTGGTTGTCCACCGACAGGTCATCGGGCACCGACAGGCCGGCCCGCGCCGCGCCCAAACTCGGTTCCAGGGTGCGCAATTGCTTGCCGGTCAACACTTCCGCCGGTCGGTCGAGCGCGGCCAGGTGCCCGGACAGGGTGTCCAACTCGGCCCGGTCGCCGGCGTCCACCGCGACCACGAGGGTGCCCTCGGTGCGCAGGCCGGGATCGTGGCCGAGATCGCGCAGCTCACCGGCGAATGACGGCCACTGGCGCAGCGCCGCGGAACCCAGTTCCAGCAACAATTCCTCGCCGGGCCACGCTTCAGTGATCGGCGCCAGCATCCCGCCGGCCACCCTGGACGCCCCGGACGCCGGCCGGGGATCGACCAGCGTCACCCGCCGGCCGGCCGCCGCCGCCCGCCACGCGATCGTGGCGCCGATCACCCCGGCGCCGACCACGATCACATCCACCACGTCATCGCTGTCCATCGACACGCTCCCTGCGCCGGCATGATCCGGATCAGGTTCGACGGTCGGAGCGGGCGCGCTCCCTCTCAGCCCGGTTCCTCCGGACTCCCGTGCGGACCACTGTCCACGGTAACAGCGCGGACCAGCGGGTACGTTTGGGCCATGCCGGGAGCCGACAGCGGATGGATCAGACAGCGGCTGGCCAGAGCCCGGTTGTACCTGTGTACGGACGCCCGCCGGAAACAGGGTGATCTCGCCGAATTCGCCGATGCGGCGCTGGCCGGCGGCGTGGACATCGTGCAGTTGCGGGACAAGGGTGGCGAGCCGCTGGAGGCCAGGGACGAACTCGCCGCGCTGGACGTGCTGGCGCAGGCGTGCGCCCGGCACGACGCGCTGCTCGCGGTGAACGACCGCGCTGACATCGCGGTCGCCGCCGACGCCGACGTGCTGCATCTCGGCCAGGACGACCTGCCGGTCGACTGGGCCCGGCGCATCGTCGGCGACGACATGGTGATCGGCCGGTCCACGCACACCCGGTCCCAGGCCCGTGCGGCGACAACTGAGGCCGGCATCGACTACTTCTGCGTCGGTCCGACCTGGCCGACGCCGACCAAACCCGGCCGGTCCGCGCCCGGTCTGGACCTGGTGCGCGAGGTCGACGCCATGGACGCCGACCGGCCGTGGTTCGCCATCGGCGGCATCGACGGCGAGCGGTTGGGCGCCGTGCTGGACGCCGGCGCGACCCGGATCGTGGTGGTCCGGGCGATCACCGAGGCCGAGGATCCACGGGCCGCGGCCGCCGCGCTGACGGCACATCTGGCCCGTAACCCGAACGAGTGAACGCGGTGGCCCCGGCCGTCCGGCACCTCCCCCACGGTGCCGGCCGACCGGGGGTGGGTGGCCGACCCGTGTCCCCAGCGCCACCTCACGACGTCGCCTACTCGCTGGTTAACGCGCGAGTAGCTACGACGTTGAGACCCACCCTGACAGCACCGTGGGTGGGTGCGCTAAGCGCGGACTAAACGTTGAGCGTTCATTCGTCGCTACGCTGCCCGCTCGGCGGTCACGGAGCGCAACCGGCTTCAGTGGGGCTTGAGGTTCGCTCAGGCAATGACTACGGAGCGAACACAACAACCCCAAACGTGAAACCGGTCACACTTGCGTCACTGTTCGCTCTCCGCTTCATGATCAGCACGATCCGCGCCCAGTCCGGCCAGCAACTCCCGAATCTGCGGCGTGTGCGGGCCGTCCAACCCCTCCGACAGCGCCAGCGCCGCGCGCAGCTCGGCGGCCGCTCGCGGATCGCCGCGAGCCAGCAGCACCTGCCCGGCGAGCTTGCGGGCGAACGCGTACTGCAGGTCCGGCCGACCCCCGGTGGACAGCTCCAGCACCTGCGCGATCAGCTGGTCCGCCTCGTCCAGCCGGCTCAGCTCGACGTACAACTCGGCCAAGTTGTCCATGGCCAGCCGGTATCCGTCCACATCGCCCAGCTCGCGGAGCAGTTCGACGGACGCCTGGGCGTTGCGCACCGCGTCCGCGGACCGGCCCATCGCCCACTCCACCTGCGACATGTCGTTGAGCGCACGGGCCTGCTCGGCGCGGTCCCCGGCGTCGACCGCCAGCCGGTAGGACTGCTGGTCGCAGGCCAGCGCCTCGCGGTACCGGCCCTGGCCGTAGAACGCGCCGGCCATGTTGCCCAGCGCCCGCCGGATGTGCCGGGGATCGCCGAGTTCGGTCGCCGCCCGCAGCGCCCGGGTGGCGTCGGCCAGGTGCTGGCCGGCCCGCTCGTACCGACTCTGCGCGGTGGCGATCACGATCAGCATCAGCACCTCGCCGACCCGGTCCTCGGCTGCACGCGCCGCAGCCAGCCCGATCCGGCCCCATTCCGACCACTCGCTGTAACTGGTCCGCCTCGTCAGGTAGTGCGAGGCGACCAGCACCAACTGCCACACCTCCCGCTGCCGGCCGCTGGCCTCGGCGTCCCGCAGCAGAGCGCGCAGGTTGTGCCACTCGGCGTCGAACCAGGCCACCGCGTCGGCGGCGGCCCGCAGCGGCGGGACGGCCAGCGTGCCGGCCTCGGCCGAGAAGTCCAGGTCGTCGGTGGGCGGGTAGAGCAGCCGGCGGGCCACATCGCAGGTGACCAGGTAGTAGCGCAGCATCCGGTGGCTCGCCTCGACCCGCTGCGCTCCAGCCAGCGACGCGACCAGCGATCGGGCGTGCAGCCGGACCAGGTCGTGCATCACGAACCGGTCGGTGTCCACCTCGCTGAGCAGGTTCGCCTCGGCCAGGGCGCGCAGCCAACGGCGGACCTCGACCATCTCGGCGCCGCACAGCGCGGCCACCGGATGCGGGTCGATGATCGGCCCCGGCACCAGGCCCAGCAGGCGGAACACGTCCCCGATCGGTGGCCGCAGGCCGCGGTAGGACACGTCGAGCGCGGCCCGCACGCTGGTGTCGGCGTCCTCCAGGTCCAGCGCGGCCAGCCGGGTGTGCTCGTCGGTCAGCTCGGCCAGCAGCCCGTCGGCGGACTGGGACGGCTCGCCGGTCAGCCGGGCGGCGACGATCCGCAGCGCCAGCGGCAGGTGGTCGCACAGCCGGGCCAACTCACCGGCCTGCTCGCCGGTGACCGCCACGCCGGCTTCGGCGGCGACCTCGGAGATCAACCGCACCGCCGGTTCGGTGGGCAGCGCCGCCAGCGGCAGCAGCCGGGCGCCGTGCCCGGCGACCAGGCCGTCCAGCCGACGCCGGCTTGTCACCAGAACGAGTGAACCGGGCCCGCCGGCCAGCAGCGGCCGAACGTGCGCGGAGTCGCGGGCGTCGTCCAGCACGACCAGCACCCGGCGGCTGGCCAGCAGCGACCGGTACAGCGCGGCCTGCTCGTCCCCGTCATCCGGCAGGTTTTCCGCCGGCACGCCCAGCGCGATCAGGAACCGGTGCAGCACGTCGGCGGCGGCGACCGGCGGCTGGGTGGCGGCGAAGCCGCGCAGCGGCGCGAACAGCACCCCGTCGGGAAACTCGGCCAGCCGGCGGTGACCCCAGTGCAGCGCCAGCGCGCTCTTGCCGACCCCGGCCGGTCCGGTGATCACCGCGATGGCCGTGCCATCCGGGTCGCGCCGGTCCAGCACCCCGTCCAGCCAGGACAGTTCGGGTTCGCGGCCGGTGAACGTGCTGGTGACCAGCGGCAACTGCGCCGGCACCACGGTCGGCGCCGGTTCCTGACCGTCAGCGCTGGTGGCCGAGCGGAGTCTTGGGTCGTCGCGCAACAGCCGCTCGTACAGTTCGCGCAGCTCGGGGCCGGGGTCGATGCCCAGCTCGACGGCCATCCGACGACGCAGCTGCAGGTAGCAGTCCAGCGCCTCGGCGCGCAGCCCGGATCCGTACAGCGCCCGGATGAGCTGGCCGACGAGGCCCTCGTCGAACGGGTGCGCGCGCACCAGCGCCCGCAGCTCGCCGATCACCTCGGCATGTCGGCCGAGTTCCAGGTCCGCGTCGACGCGCTCGGTGGTGACGACCAGCCGGAGCTCCGCCAGCTCGGCGGTGACGTCGGCGGTCGGCGGGTCGGCCGCGACCGGGCCGCGCCAGATAGCGGCGGCCGCGCGCAGCAGACCGGCCCGGCGGACCGGCGGCTGGCCACGGGCCAGCTCCAGCAGCCGGCGCACCTCGTGCACGTCCAGCCGCGTCTCGTCCACCCGCAGCTCATACCCGGGCGGATGGGTGATGATCCGCGCGCTGCCGTGCCGGCCGTCGACCGAGTCCAGCACCCGCCGCAGCCGGGACACGTAGCCGTGCACCATGGTCCGGGCGGTGGCCGGCGGGTCGTCGCCCCACAGCCCGTCCACGATCCGTTCCATCGGCACGACCCGGTTGGCGCCCAGCACCAGCAGCATCAGCACCGCGCGGGCGCCGGGACTGCCGATGGGAATCGGCTCGCCGTCCACGGCGACCGAAACCGGGCCGAGCACGGCGAGCCGCAGGCCAGGCTCCGGGCCGGGCTGTGCCCGGTCCGCCTCCCTGTCCGCCTCAGCCACCTGTCCGCCTCCGCACCTCCACCGCCACGGAGCAAAGTACGGGACGACCTCGACCGAGTTCGCCTATATTCCCTTGTCGTCAGTCATCCGGAGTAATCGGATGACGACCTGTCGGCCTACTTGGGCACCGGCGTGAAGTCGCGGCTGCCGATGAACGTCGGCCGGGGCGAGGGCGCCGCGTAGGGCTCGACCAGGGTGTTGTCCACGCTGTTGAACACCACGAAGATGTTCGACCGGGGGAACGGCGTGATGTTGTTGCCCGACCCGTGCATGATGTTCGAGTCGAACACCAGCGCCGAGCCGGCCGTGCCGGCGAACTGGTCGATGCCGTGCTCACCGGCCAGCCGCGCCAGGTCGGCTTGGCCGGGCACGCCGATCTCCTGCTCCGTCAGCGACGCCTTGTAGTGGTCGGCCGGGGTCTCGCCGGCGCAGCCGACGAACGTCCGGTGCGAGCCGGGCATCACCATCAGGCCGCCGTTGAACGGGTAGTTGTCGGCCAGCGCCACCGAGATACTGACCGCCCTGGGCAGCGGCATGCCGTCCTCGGCGTGCCAGGTCTCGAAATCCGAGTGCCAGTAGAAGCCCTTGCCGGCGAAACCGGGCATGTAGTTCACCCGGCTCTGGTGCACGTAGACGTCCGAGCCGAGGATCTGCCGGGCCCGGTCGGCCAGTCGCGGGTCGCGCACCAGCTCGGCGATCAGCTCGCTGATCCGGTGCACCTCGAAGATCGACCGGACCTCGTTGGACGCGCGCTCCACGATGGTCCGCTCGTCGGCCTTCACCCGTTCGTCGGAGGCCAGCCGGGTCAGCTCGTCCCGGTACGTCCGCACCTCGGCCGCGTTGAGCAGGGCATCCGCCACGAGGTAACCGTTGGCCTCGAAACCCGCCAGGTCGGCCGGGTCGATCGGGCCGGCGCCAGCGGTGGACGCGCCGGCCGGCCACACGGTCGGGTCAACCCGCTCCACCGAGCCGGACACCGCGGCCCGGGTCGGATAGCGGTCCTCGATCCTGTCCATCACCGTCATGACGGAGATGTCTCCTTCGCTGTCTTGTCGATGTCGTCGCGGGTCTCCACGATCAGTGGGTAGACGCCGCGCTCGTCGTGCACCTCGCGGCCGGTCACCGGCGGGTTGAACACGCAGACCGTGCGCATCTCGGTGCGCGGCCGCAGTTGGTGGTGCTCATGGCCGTTGAGCAGGTAGAGGCTGCCCGGCGCGAGCTGGTACGTCCGGCCGGTCTCCTTGTCCAGCAGTTCGCCCTCGCCGGCCACCACGAACACGGCCTCGATGTGGTGGGCGTACCAGAAGTCGTTCACCGTGCCGGGGTACAGCGTGGTCTCGTGCACCGAGAACCCGACGCCCTCCTTGGCCAGCACCAGCCGTTTGCTGCGCCAGTTCGGCGTCCGCACGTCCCGGTCGGTGTCCTCGATGTCGCTCAGTGAGCTGACGATCACTCGGTGTCTCCTCAGCAGATCGCGCGCACGGCGTCGGCGAGCAGCTCCAGCCCATGCGTCAGTTCGTCCTCGGTCACGGTCAGCGGCGGCATCAGCTTGACCACCTCGGACTCCGGGCCGGCGGTCTCGATCAGCAGGCCGCGTTCGAAGGCGGCGGCGGCGATCTTGCCGGCCAGCTCGCCGCTGTCGAAGACCAGACCGCGGGCCAGGCCCCGGCCGCGGGTGGTGATCGGCACGCCGGGCTGGGAGTTGGCGATCTCGGTCAGCTTCGTGTTGACCAACTCGCCCTTGGCCAGCGTGGACTGGTGCAGCGTGTCGTCGCTCCAGTACGTCCGCAGCGCCTGCGCGGCGGTGACGAACGCCGGGTTGTAGCCGCGGAAGGTGCCGTTGTGCTCGCCCGGCTCCCAGATGTCCAAATCGGACCGGAGCAAGGTAAGCGCCATCGGCGAGCCGAAGCCGCTGATGGACTTGGACAGGCAGACGATGTCCGGCTGGATGCCGGCGATCTCGAAGCTGAAGAACGGCCCAGTGCGGCCGCAGCCCATCTGCACGTCGTCCACGATCAGCAGAATTCCGTGCCGCTGGCACAGTTCCGACAGGCCGCGCAGCCATTCGGCGCGGGCCACGTTGATCCCGCCCTCGCCCTGCACGGTTTCCACGATCACCGCGGCCGGCGTGTTCAGCGAGCTGCCCGAGTCGGCCAGCAGCCGCTCGAACCACAGGAAGTCGGTGACCTGACCGTCCAGGTAGTGGTCGTAGGGCATCGGGGTGGCGTGCACCAGCGGAATGCCGGCGCCGCCGCGCTTCATCGAGTTCCCGGTGACCGACAGCGCGCCCAGCGTCATGCCGTGGAAGCCGTTGGTGAAGTTGACCACCGCCTCGCGGCCGGTGGCCTTGCGGGCCAGCTTGAGCGCGGCCTCGACGGCGGTCGCGCCGGCCGGACCGGGGAACTGGACCTTGTAGTCCAGCTGTCGCGGCTTCAGCACCAGGTCCTGGAAAGTGTGCAGGAATTCACGTCGAGTGGCCGTCCACATGTCCAGCCCGTGGATAACGCGGTCCTCGGCGAGAAACTCCATCAGCGCGCGCTTCAGCACGGGATTGTTGTGCCCGTAGTTGAGCGCGCCGGCGCCGGCGAAGAAATCGAGGTAGGCCCGACCGTTCTCGTCGTACAGCCAGCTTCCGGTGGCCCGGTCGAACACTGCGGGCCAGTCACGCGAGTAACCGCGCACCTCTGATTCGAGGCTTTCGAAGATGTTCACTTTTAGTCAAATCCCATCACGAGAGAGCAGGGGCCGGTTCGAACGGCCCGATCCGGTGCAGCACTTCCGGGTCGTGGTGGTGGGGGAACGCGTCAGCGGCGAACAGCTCGGTCCGCGAACACGGTACCCCCCACCGGCGGGCCAGCGAGTCGAACGTCCGGTTGGAAACGACGTTGTCCGAGGTAACGGTCGTCTCCAGGTATCTGACGCCGGTTCTCACCACCCGATCGAGCAACTGATCCAACAGCGTGGCGGCCAGGCCCCGGCCCCGCCAACGCTCATCCACCGCGATCTGCCAGACCAGCAGCGTGTCCGGCCGCTCCGGCCGGCGATAGCCGGTGATGAACCCGGCCACCTCGGCTCCCGTCCTGGCCACCGCGGAAGTCTGGCGAAAATCACGACACCAGAGCAGATAGGCATACGACGAGTTCAGGTCGAGTTGACCGCAATCCCGCGCGATTCGCCACAAGTGCGCGCCGTCACTTGGCTCCGGCGCCTCGATCACGAAGTGATCATCGGTTGGCGCCGAACTGTCCCGAATACTGTCCGTGCTTTTCCCAGACATGTCATCGGAACGTAACAGAGCATCGCCGTCGAATCACGTCGCGCACATTTGATCATTCCGCCTACCAGCGGCGATGCAGAAACCCGCGTGATAATTGCAACATTTGGGTTCCGATCATGAAACAAATTTGATATAGGGCATAGTGAACCCCTGGCTGTTTTCGGGTGCCTTCGCTCACCTTGTCGCCGGCCGACCGCTCAGCGTTACCACCGCCGGACCAACGGCACGATATTATTTCCGTGCCGACTCAGGCAGCCGAGCCGACCGGGAGCGACGATGGCCACCAGCACCAGCTCCGCGACCTGCGCACACTGTGATCTTCCGCTGCCCGTTCGGATTGGGCGCGGTCGGCGGCGCCAGTACTGCGACGCCACCTGCCGCAGCGCCGCCCGCCGACGCCGCCACAATGCTGTCAAGGAATCCTTGACAGAAACCGCCCATCGGGGCGCCCTTGACGTCATGGTTGAGCCAAACGCGAGCGCCGCTGCGGACGTGACACTGGACACACCACTGGATAGGGTGGCCGCCGCCCGGGAACAGGCCAGCGTGGCGGAGGCGGCGTTGCGGGCCGCTGTCGCGCGGGCCCGAGCCGCCGGACACACCTGGCAGCGGATCGGGACGGTGCTCGGCACCACCCGGCAGGCCGCCTTCGAGCGATTCGCGCACTGATACACCGGCGAAACACGGTCGGCAAGAACGAGGGCTTGGCTGGATGGTGCGCGGGCGATCGCCGCCCGCGGATCGGAGCAAGCCATTGCTCGACCCGATCGAGGAACAGACCGCGCACCAGCCGGAGCCTGCCAACCCGGTCGACCCGTTCACCGGGCGCGACGAGGGTGAGCTGAACCTGCGCCACGTCGTCGTGCACGGCTACCGGCGCGCGTTCCGGATGGCCGGCCACGGACCGGTGCTGCTGTTCATCCACGGCATCGGCGACAACTCGACCACCTGGCTGGGCGTGCTGCCCAAGCTGGCGGAACGGTTCACCGTGATCGCGCCCGACCTGCTCGGGCACGGCGACTCGGACCGGCCGCGAGCGGACTACGCCGCCGGGGCGTACGCCTGCGGGATGCGCGATCTGCTGGCCGTGCTGGACATCGACCGGGCCACCGTGATCGGGCACTCGCTCGGCGGCGGTGTGGCGATGCAGTTCGCGTACCAGTTCCCGAACCGTTGTGAGCGGCTGGTCCTGGTCGGCACCGGCGGCATCGGCCGGGAGGTGCATCCGGTGTTGCGGCTGGCCGCGATGCCCGGCGCCGAACTGCTGCTGCCGGTGGTCGCGTCGCCGCCCGCCCAGTTCGCGACCCGGCTGGTCACCCCGCTGCTGCGCGCCGCCGGCGGCTTCGGCCTTGGCTCGGACCTGCACTACGTGCTGGAGCGGTATCACTCGTTGGAGGACAGCAGCGCGCGGCTGGCGTTCCTGCGCACCCTGCGGTCGGTGGTCGACTGGCGCGGCCAGGTCGTGACCATGCTCGACCGCAGTTATCTC
Organism: Pseudonocardiaceae bacterium; assembly: GCA_035552275.1. Taxonomy (GTDB): domain Bacteria; phylum Actinomycetota; class Actinomycetes; order Mycobacteriales; family Pseudonocardiaceae; genus DASVLX01. The sequence continues at coordinate 9,349 of DASZLR010000266.1, forward strand.
ACCGTCGGCATTCCGACCCTGCTGATCTGGGGCGACCACGATCGGGTGGTGCCCACCGAGCAGGCCGAGCTGGCGCACGAGGCCATGCCGGGCAGCCGGTTGGTGCTGTTCGAAGGCGCCGGCCACTTCCCGCACCAGGCCGACCCCGACCGGTTCGTCACGCTGCTGACCGAGTTCCACGACGACAACCCGGCCGCCGAGTACGACCCGACAAGCTGGCGGGCACTACTGCGCGCCGGCCGGCCCGCGGCGACCGTTCACCGGATCGTGCCCAGCGGCTCCTGACCACGGCTCCTGACCACACCGCGAACTGCGGATTTGCGCCAGCAGCGAACGTCCGCCGGCCGCCCGCGAACCAGTCGCACACTGGAATGACCTGAAACGCGGTAATTCTGTAATCGAGGTAGGCGCATGTCGGACCACATCAGCGTCGACGCCGAAGCTCTCGACGCCTACTCCCAAGCGGTGGTGTCGGTGGCCGAGGCGGTGACCCCGCACGTGGCCAGTGTGCGGATGCGCCAGGGCAGTGGCTCGGCGGTCGTCTTCACCGACGACGGCTTCCTGCTCACCAACGCGCACGTGGTCAGCGGCAGCGGCAGCGGTTCGGTGACGTTCGCCGACGGCGCCGAATCCCGGTTCGACATCGTGGGCGCCGACCCCCTGGCCGATCTCGCGGTATTGCGGGCCACCAGCGGGGCGCCCACGTCCGCCGTCCTCGGCGACGCCGACAATCTGGTCGTCGGCCAACTCGTGGTCGCGGTCGGAAACCCGTTGGGGCTGGCCGGTTCCGTCACCGCCGGGGTGGTCAGCGCGCTGGGTCGGGCCGTGCCGGTCGGGTCCGGCCGGGCGGTCCGGGTGATCGAGGACGTGATCCAGACCGACGCGGCGCTCAACCCCGGCAACTCCGGCGGCGCGCTGGCCGATTCACGCGGACGAGTGGTCGGCGTCAACACGGCCGTCGCGGGCGTCGGGCTCGGCCTGGCCATTCCGATCAACGCCACCACCCGACGGATCATCAGCACGCTCCTCGCCGAGGGCAAGGTGCGGCGGGCGTATCTGGGCATCGTCGGCGTGCCCGCGCCGCTGCCCGCGAGCGTGGTCGAGCGGACCGGACAGAAGACCGGCGTGCGGATCATGCAGGTGGTGTCCGGCGGCCCGGCCGATCGAGCCGGCCTGCACGCCGGCGACTTGGTGCTGTCGGTCGCCCGGACGCCGGTCGCCAACGCCCAGGGCATCCAACGTCAACTGTTCGCCGAGGTGATCGGGCTGCGGCTGCCGGTCACCGTGCTGCGCAACGGCGCGATGGTCGACGTCTACGCCGTACCCACCGAACTCACCGCCGAGTAACGGAATTCGCCACCGCCTCAACACACTCACCGAAGAAGAAGGTCCAGCGGCTCGGCGGTGATGCCGAAACGTTGGCGCAGGACGCGGCGGGCGGCGTGCAGGCCGGCCATGCCGTGCACGCCCGGTCCAGGCGGCGTGGCCGACGAACACAGGTACACGCCGGGCAGCGGCGTGCGGTACGGGTCCCAGCGCGGCACCGGCCGCATCACCGTCTGCCACAGGGTCACCGCTCCCCCGGCGATGTCCCCGCCGACGTAGTTCGCGTTGTGCCGCGGGGCTTCCGCCGCCATGGTGGTGTGGCTGGCCAGAATCAGATCACGGAAGCCGGGCGCGAATCGCTCGATCTGGGCGATCACGACGCTGGTCACGTCCTGAGTCGAGCCCTGCGGCACATGGGCATACGAATACAGCGTGTGCTGCCCGGCGGGCGCACGGGTCGGATCGACCACGCCGGGCTGGACAATCAATACATATGGCCGCTCGGCGTGTCGACCGTTCGCGACGTCCCGTTCCGCCGCCACCGCCTCGGGCCGAGTGCCGACCAGATGCAGCGTGCCGGCCCGATCGCAGCCCGGCGCGGCCCAGGGCACCGGACCGGACAGCGCGAAATCAACCTTGCAGGCGGCGCCACCGTAGCGAAACCGCCGCAGCCAGCGGGCATATCCGGCCGGCAGCCGGTCATCGGCGATACGCAGCAGTCCGGCCGGGGCGAGGTCCAGCAGCACCGCCCGCGCCGAGGGCAGTTCGGCCAGCGAGTCGATCCGGCGGCCGGTGTGCACCCGACCACCGCGGCGCGTCACATCGGCCACCATGGCATCCACAATGGACTGGCTGCCGCCGCGCGGAATCGGCCAGCCGACCGCGTGCGCCAAGGTGGCCAACACCAGCCCGGCGCCGGCCGGGATCAGCGCACGCGGCGGGGCGATGGCGTGCGCGGCGACTCCGGTCAGCATCGCCGGAGCCACCGAATCTCGGAACCGCCGGCCCCACAACGGAGTTCCCTGCTCCACCAGCCGCCCCGCCAGTCGGAGCGCGACACCCCAGGCCGGCGGCGGACCGCGCAGGTCGGACTGCGTCAGGCCGACCACCTCAGTCCAGCGCGTGACCAGCGGTCCGAGCAGCGACCGCCACGCCGGCCCGTCCCGACCGAGGCCGTCGACCGTCCGGTCCAGGTCCTGCCACGCGACGCCGGCCCGTCCGCCGTCCAGCGGATGCGCGTACGCGGCCTCCGGTCGCAGCATCTCGACGCCGTGGGCGGCCAGGTCGAAAGCGCGGAAGAACGGCGAAGCCAGTCCCAGCGGGTGCGCGGCCGAGCAGACATCGTGCCGGAAACCGGGCAGCGTCAGTTCCGCTGTCCGCGCGCCGCCACCGATGGTCGACTCCGCCTCGAAAACCTCGACCGCCAGCCCGGCTCGGGCCAGGATGACCGCCGCCGCCAACCCGTTCGGTCCGGCGCCGACTACGACCGCGTCGCTCAGTGCTGCTTGGCCTTTTTCGAGGCGATGGTCCGGCGCTGCTTGCCGGTATGCCGACGCAGTTGCAGGATGCGCGCGGTGCCGACCAGCGAGACCAACAGCGCGCCGGCGACCGCGGCCAGCAGCATCGCCACGCCCAGCGGCAATGTCCCGCCGGCGCCGAGGAAGCTCACGGTGGCGTTGGCCAGGTTCTGCAAGATGAAGATCAGCAGGAAGACCAGCACGATCACCGCGACGATGATCGCGACCCAGGTGCCGCTGATCCGGGTATGCCGAACCGAAGCCGGACTGGGCCGAGTCTGCGGAACGTCCACCTTCGGCGCATCGGTCTGCGGAGTGTCGGTGTGCGGGTGTTCGTCTGGTGACGTGCTCACAACATCCAGTATCGCCGCCCAGGGTCGGTTTCGCATGGCGGCGGCACGACTCATTTACCTGGTCTCAGCGCAGTTTTGCCTGGTATCGGCGCGGCCCGACCAACCACCCGAGACCGGTCATTACGGCCCGGGTAGTTAGGGTGCCGCCGGTGAGCACGTCGCGATCCGTGTCTCCGAGGACGAGACCCGGCTCCGAGCCACCATCACCAAGCTGAAGAAGACCATCGCGAACAAGAACACCGAATTGGCCCAACGGCGAGCGGATGTTCCGGCGCTGGTCCGTGTGGTCAACCAGCTCACCCTGGAAAACCAGCAACTCCGTCAGGAACTCGCGCAGTCGGGCGGCACCATCGTGCCGTTTCCCAGCCGACCTGCCCGGCGGCGGTGACGCGGCACCGCCCGATCAACGAGCATGAGAGCCGCCGGAACCGGATGATATGCCGGTTCCGGCGGCCTCCTGCCGGGAGAACTCAAAAAGGCAACTGGAGGTGTTCGATCGCCGTCCTCGCCCATTCCTGGGCACCCGCGCCCGCACCAGCCACTGCGCCGGCGGCTACGGGAGCAAGTAGGTGCTTCATCGCTGCGAGCGCGCGTCGGATCTTGCCCTGGTTCGGCTCGGGCTGGGTGACCTCGGCCAGCACCTCCTTCGCGGCCTCCACCGCGTCTTCCTGGTCGCGTTCCGGCAGGCCCGCCATCGACAACTGTTCCAACGTTTTCGCCACGGCCTGGGCGATGGGCTCGAATCCCGAGGCGATCTGCTCCGTGTCGGCCTGACTCTGATCCACATCTCGATTGCCCCAGGCCAGCCGAGCATCGTTGGCATCGCCCTGGATCACCGGACCGTTGAAGATGGTGGTTCCCGGCGTCGGCCCGTCAGCATTCACCGGCACTCGGATCGAGTGCTGGTCGAAGGAATCTTGGATCTCCTTCATCATCTGCGCGATGACATCGTGATGGATCTCGAACCCGGCCATCGAGCGATTCCCTTCGGATTCACCTTGCGAAACCCTTCGGCCACTTTGAGTGACAAGCGCAGAGGACCGCTCCGGCACCTCATCAACCTGCGGCACCAAGGCCCTTACCTCAGCAACCAGCTCGGCCAAGACCCCGCGCGCGCGGACGAGAAGACCTTGGATCGCTGCGTTGGGCACCGGCCAGTAGACCGTGGTCACGCGACTGTTCGGCGCTGCGTTGTACTTGTTCAGCATGTCCGTGATGAACCGAGACCAATACGGGACCCACCGTGTGTTCCCGCACGTCCTGACTGGCCAGTGCCTCCAGCATGCCAACGCCGTCGCTCAGCGTGGCATCCTCCAGCTCGAACTTTTTGGTGATGATCTCGTAGAACCCCTGAGGAAAGACCGACCTGTCAATACGCTGAGTAATCCCGTTGAAGCCGCCGAGGTTGGTGATCATGGCCATGAGCGGCGACGAGATGTGACGATAGGATGGCAGGTCGTTCGCGCCGACGTATCCGCCGAGTTCAGCCTGGGCCCAGTCGAGGAGCCTCGTGGTCTCAGATCGGCGGCCGAGCATGAGGCATTGCTGCAGGATCGACGACAGCGACACCGCAGGGTTGTTAACACCCGCCTGAATCTGGGCGAAGAGACCTTCCGGCCATTGAGTCACATCAACAATTCTCGCATTCACTCCGCGAGCGAAACATCGACACGCCGACTTGACAGAGAAGCGGATGGAGCGCGGCAAACAGCCGCTGGGTGACGTTCGGGTGCTGCGCAACCTGGCCGACGCGCTGAGGATTCCCCCGGTTCTACTCAGTCTGGCGGACACACCCGCACGGTCCGTGCCGGTACCGCGACCCGCCGCTAGGGTCAGGTGCATCCTGGCGTCGGACGAGGAGAGCGACCCGATGCGTCGTCGCACGATGCTCGCGGGACTGACCGGCCTCGCCGGCCGCGGTTCTCGGCACGCCGTCCCTGCGACGACCCACCGGTGATCCCGTCGGCGCGTTGGAAACAACGCTGCTCGACCCGCCCTCGGCCGCCGGCATCCCAGTCGCTGTGTCGCACCTGCGCCGGGAGGTGTCCGCCGCGCGGGCGGTGTTCCAGCACGGCCGCTACACCGACGTCGCCGCCGCGCTACCCGGCCTACTGTCCACCGCGATCGCCACCCACGCCGAAAGCGATGGCGACGAGGACACCGCCGCCGGCGGGCAGCTCGCCGACCTCTACACCCTCGCGTCGGAGCTGATGGTCAAACTCGGCCACGATCACCTGGCCTGGACCACCGCCGACCGCGCATTGCAGACCGCCTACCGCAGCGGCGACATCCTCACCCAAGCCGCCGCCCGCCGAGCCTCAGCGATCGTCCTCCGCCGCGCCGACCGCGCCGACACCGCCCAGCGCCTCGTCATCGACACCGCCGCCGCCCTACAACCGGACCTGCGTCGCGGACCGGAATACCTCTCGGTGTACGGGTCGCTGCTGTCCACCGCCGCCTACACCGCCGCCGTCGACGGCGACCGGGACACCGCCCGCACCCTGATCGGCGAAGCCGTCGACGCGACGCGGACGGCAATCACCGGTTCACCGCGTTCGGCCCGACCGCGGTTGGCGTGTATCGGATCAACATCGCCCGCGTCCTCGGCGACTACGGCGCCGCGATCGACGCCGCCCGCCGGATCAACCCGGTCAGCATCCCCCTCGCCGAGCAGCGAGCACGCTACTGGTCCAACATCGCCCGGTCCTTTCACCAATGGGGCAAAGCCCAACAGTGCTACCGGGCACTCCTGGCCGCCGAACACGCAGCACCCGACGAGGTCCGCTACCGCAAACCGATCCAACAGATCACCGCCAACCTGCTGTGCCATCCGGCCGCGCACACGCTGCCCGGCCTCCGCGCCTTCGCCGCCCGCACCGGCACACCCACATAAGTCGGACCACTCACCGCGCGATCATCCTCGTACGATCATGAGGGCAGGTCGGCTCGCGAAGAGAAGTGGTGTTCATGCCGTTGGACCCGAACCAGCACCAGGGCCTGTTCGGTGAGGCGTTCATTCGGGTCCTGGCGGCCGCGGCCGGCCTGACGGTGGCCAGGACCGACCCCGATGTCACCGGCGACGACTTCACCCTGGGCTACAAGGGCCCACTGCTGGGGATCCGCCATCCCAAGTTCGAAGTCCAGGTGAAGTCCTGGCGCCACTCCAACGCGAAACGCGATGACGAGTTCTGGCGCTACCGGATGGAGCGGAAGCATTTCAACGAGCTGGCCGGGGACGATTTCATGCTGCCCCGGTTCCTGTTCCTGGTGATCGTCCCGGACCACTGGCCGGAATACACCACCAGCGATCCGGGCTCTCTCCTCGTTCGGCACTGCGCCTACTGGGTTTCGCTGGTGGACCGGCAACGGGTCGACGAGGATCTGCCGGGCCGGGTTCCGGTGTCCGTGCCGGTGCGCAACGTGCTGGCCACCGACACTCTGTTGAGCCTGATAGCGGACGCCGCGCGACGTAAGGTGGGCTCGTGATGGCGTCCGGGCGGGACATCGGCGAGTTGGTCGACCTCGCGCCGGCCGACGTGACCAGCTATCTGCGGTCGACCGGCTGGCAGGACGCCGGCGATTACGGCAGGGCGATCGCTTTCACCCGGCCGGTCGCCGGCGAGGACGTTGAGGTGCTGCTGCCGCGCCTCCGTGAGCTGCGGGACTATCCGGCGCGGATGAACGAACTGCTGGACACGGTCTCCATTGTGGAGGGTCGCTCGGCCGGAGATGTGCTGCGGGACCTGCGTTCCCCGCTGCTGGACGTGCAGCACATCCGGACGATGCCGAGCACGCCGAGTGGCACCACCCCGGTGGAGGACGGATTCCGGGCGGTCCGGGGCGTGCGGGCGCTGTACCTGGAAGCGGTCGCCTCGGCGCTGGCCGCGCGGGACGACACAGGACGGGACGAGACACAGGCGTCACCGGCCGACAAGGCGCGGCCCAAGAAGTTCCTCGATCAGGTGCGGCTGGGCGCGGCGACGGCCGGCAGCTACGTGCTGCGGGTGGAGACCGAGGTCGAGCCGGACCACGCTCCCGTCTCGGAGGACATCGGCATCGGCGCCCGCGCGGTGCTGTCGCACCTGCACCGGGTGACCATCGCGGCGCACTCCGCCTCGGCCGAGAGCGCGCGGGCCGGCACGCCCCGACCATTCGAGGGTTACGTCGGACAGGACGTGTCGGCCAAGCTGTGCGGCGCGCTCGCCGATCTCGGTGGCGTAGGGCAGAACCCGTTCGAGATCAGCTTCACCTGGGCGTGGGCGCTGCCGGCGGTCGATGCGGACGATCTGCCGGCCGAACTGCGCTTCGATGGGCCACAGGTACACGCCCTGCGCGCCGCCGCCAAGCACCTCAGCAGCCTCAGCGAGCCTCGGCCGGCGACCGTCGAAGGCCGCGCGAGCCAGCTCAACCAGGACGATCCCCACGCACCCGGCCGAGTGATCATCGACGGCCGGTTGATCACCGAGGACGGCGTCGTCGAAGACCAGAAGGTCGTCGCCCGGCTGCCGGTCGCGGATTACGGCCGGATCGTCGAGGCGCACCACCCCGCGCGGCCGGCGCGGGTGAAGGTGTTCGGCACGGTGCGGGCAGCTGGCCGCAGGTGGGAGTTCACCGAGGTGACCGGCATCGAGATCGTCGACTGAGGTCTCACGAGAGAAATCCGCAGCCGCCGCCGGCGATGGTGTCCACCAGCAACACTCGGTCCAGGTAGCAATTGCCGCGCTCGCACGAGGTTTCCGAGGCGAACAGGCAGGCATGGCAGGCGGCGCCGTGCAGCCGGCCGTGCACGGCCGGGTCGTGCTCCGCGCACAGCGGGTCGGAGCTGCACAGTCGCGCGGCCGCCAGGGCCCGGTCGATCAGTGGGCCGAGCCGACCATGCCGGCCGAGCGACACCAGGCCGCCGAGGGTGCCTTCGCTGTCCGGCGCCGCCGTGTAGAACAGCACACCCGCCATGCCCTCCACCGCGTAGACCCGTTCCCGGATGCCGGCCGCGCTGTACCCGGATTCCAACGCGAACTCGCGGATCAGGGCGTGCGCGAAGCTGTGCAGCAGCACGTATCGCGCGCCCGGCCACTCATCCGGGGTCAGATTGCGTTGTCGCCGCCAGCGCCGGTGTCCATCGACCAACGCCCGTTCCCTGGCCCGCACCGGCTCGCTCCGCTCCCACTCGGCCAGCCGGTTCTCCTTGAACCGCAGGAAGATGCCCTCACCGCGAGTCTCCGCGCAGGGCACCCAGGTCGGATCGGTGTCGGACAGCGGCGCCTGGCGATCGTCCGGCGTCTGCGTGACATCCCATTCCGGGGCGTCAATCCGGGTGAACCCGTACAGCGCGGACACCTCACGCAGCCGGGACACCAGGGTCACCTGGTCGAGCCAGTTCGCGGCAGTCGCCGGAACCCGTTCCCGCCGGGTGGTGAAATCGGGCAACGCCAGTTCCCGGCCGTTGGTGAGCACCGTCCCCTCCGGACCCCGCTGGTGGGTGGCCGCCGGCTGGGGGCCATCGGCCTCGGCCGCGGCCGCGGCCCGCCTGGTGATCGCGTCCCAGGTCTCGTCCACGCCGAAGGGCTCCAGGTCGGGCCAGCAGCCCTGGGTGGGCAAGATTCGTTTCGCCACGTCCGCCGAGAGCCCAACCAGCAGGTTGAGCTGGTCCCAGTTGGTCGCGACCAGATGATCCACCGCGTTCTCCGCGCTGGGGACGGTGATCACGCTCATCTGCATCGGAAACCAGCCGTTGGTCGCGCCCAGCACCAAAGTTCGGGTCGGCCGGCCGCAGGCGGTGAAGGTGCCCAACTGGGGATGCCGGCCGCGGCAGCCCGGCAGGGCTTGCTGGCCGGCTTGGCCGAACGCCTCCGCCATGGTTCGGCCGGCGCCGCACGCACAGGTGATCAGCACGTCCGCCGCTTCACCAGTGGTGCCGATCTCCCGCAGTTGCAGGGTGTGTCCAGGGCCCGGATCCGTGCCTTGATGCACGTAGTAGAGCCAGGGGAAGTCATCGAGGTGTCCGGCGGAGCAGGCCAGCACGAACCGCGCCGGCACCGCCGTCGGCCGATTGCCGCCGCTGCCCCGGCACGGGTGCACATAGCGGATCTTGTCCAGCGTGAAGTAGTTCTCCACCAGCTCGAAATTCCCGGTGTGCGCGTGGCCGAGTTGGTCGCACGAGGTGCAGCGCAGCCAGCACGGGAACACGTCGACCGGCACACCGACCCTGGTCCAGTCGCCGAACGGGTCCTGGGTCTCCGGCAGGCACGGCGGCAGCCGCAACGCCTCCACCTGTTGGCCCAGCCTGGCCCGCACGGCGGCCAGCAGCCGTTCCTCGGTGATCTGCACGGCCCGGACGTGTTGCCAGAAGTTCAGTCCCAGCACCACGACCGAGATGTTCGGCAGGTCGGCCATGGCGCCGACGCCGAAGGTGTGCAGGAGCTGGTTCTGCCGCAGCCCGCCGACCCGCAGTGGCTGGGGCGTGTCGGAATTCGCCATCACGTCACCCCGTCCGCATTGGTACCCGAGGCACCCGAGTCATCCGGCACGACCGGTTGGTAGCCCGGCTCGGCGTCAGTGCCGCGATCGCCGGGCCGCAGCAACAGCAGCGGCACACTGGGTTCCACGTCCCGCAGGGACATCGGGCAGGTTCTGCTGTCCCAGCGGGTCCGGCCCGGCCGGCGCAGCAGGCCGACCTCGTCGGTGGCGTTCGCCGGCTGCGCGTACACCAGCCGCCGGCCCGGCTCGGCGCGTTCCCGGTCCCACATGTCCAACCGCAGGCGCAGCTCGTCGGCGACCCGCTGGCGGACATCCCGATCCGCCGGCCCGCCGGCCCGCCGCTGCAGGTAGCCGACGGCGTGATCGGCGGTGCGGGAGGTGCCGCTGAAGTCCCGGACGCCGTGATTGCCGTTGTAGGCCAGCTCCGACTCCCGGACCAGCGAGACCAGCACGCCGGTCAGCCCCCGGTCCACCGCCCGGTCCGCGAACGGCGTCACCGACAGCGCCTCGACCTGCCGGTAGAGCGTGGCGTGCACGTACTCGAAGCGTTCGTAGTGCGAGAGATCGCGCGGCCGTGCCCAGTTGTAGACGGTGAACACGATGCCGGGCTTGGACCGGCCGACCCGGCTGGTCGCCTGGATGTACTCGGCGGTCGACTTGGGTTGGTTCGCCACGACCATCAGGCCGAGCCGGGACACGTCCACCCCGACCGCGATCATGTTGGTCGCCAGCAGCACGTCGATCGGTTCCGTCGCGCCGCGCCCATTTTGTCGGGGGAACGGAACAGACAGCCGGTCCAGCAGCGGCCGAATCGCCTCCGAGCCCAGCCGGGACGTCAGTTCGGTGGGCGGCGAGATACGCCGCCGGGCCAGACCTCGCTCGGCGGCGCGGTACAGCCGGTTGGTCACGTCGTCCTCGACCATTCGACGCATTCCGGCGAGATCCCGCAAACTGTTGAAATAGCCCACCAGCGTCATATACGGATCGGTGATCTCGTTGCGACCGTATTTGACGTGCAGTCGCTGCGCGGCGCCGAGAACCGACACATAAACCCGGATCAGGGTGGACCTGATGCGCACGCCGTGCGCGCAGATTCCCACATACCGGCGGCCCGGCGTGCTGTCCGGCGTGCTGTCCGTCGGCCGCTGCCGGGCGAAGAAGTTGTCCTCGATATCCAGGCCCGGCGGCGGGAACACCGCGTTGCGCCGGTAGAACAGGTCGCCGATCTGGCGATTCGCCCGGCGCACCGTTGCCGTGGACGCGACCACTTTGGGCCGCACCGTCCGCGCCGTCTCGGTGTCCGTCCAACTCGCCAGCTTGTCCACGGCCGCCTCGTACAGCCCGACCAGCGAGCCGAGCGGACCGGAGATCAGGTGCAGCTCGTCCTGGATGATCAGGTCCGGCGGACGGAGCCGGTCGGCGGGCGCGATCCACGCGGCCGGCGCGTCGCCCGCCGCGTTGTGGTTCTGCCGCTCCCACTGGTTGTCGGCCAGGATGTCGTCGGTGACATAACCGTGCCGGCCGCACCGCCGGTCGACCTGGCCGAACAGCGTCGCCGTCTCGCCGCGCCACGGCAGTTGGGCGAACTTGTCCACCGTGCCGATCAGCAGCGACGGCGGATGCCGGTAGATCTCCTCGTCCACCACCAACACCGGCAGGCCCCACCGCTCCCGGTCCAGGTTCTCCAGCTGCGCGGCCATCGCGCTGAACGGGCACAACGGATCGGCACAGATGATCAGCGTGCGCCGATGCGTCGGATCCGGGTCGATATCCCGGCCGCGCTCGATGGCCGCGCCGCACCACGGGCAACTGGAAAGCTGGTGCGGGGAGCCCGTACCGCGCGGGAACTGGCCGCGGCGGACCTGCTTGCTCCACTCCTGGGCCTGGTCGAAGGTGTTGGGCGTGACCCGCTGGCCGACCCACAGGCCGACCCGGATCGGCTTCTCGCCCCAGGTCTCGACGTCCTCCCGGCGCAGCTTCTCGGCCGCGCAGATCAGCGTGGCGGCGCGCTCGAACTGCTGGATGGTCAGCAGCCGCAGCGTATAGCGCATCAACACGGCGACGCCGTCCCGCGCGTCCAGGCCGCCGTAGCGCGGTTGCCGCCGCCGCACGGCGATGGCGAAGGCGGTCAGGCCGAGATACGCCTCGGTCTTACCGCCACCGGTCGGGAACCAGAGCAGGTCGGCCACGGCCTGCCGACGATCCTCGGCTCGTTCCGGATGCCGGGGATCAGCCAGCGATGGCAGGTTCAGCAACACGAACGCGAGCTGGAACGGCCGCCACGCCTGGACTTCCTGCGCGTCGATCTCGGTTTCCGCGTCGGCGAGGCTCAGTTCGCGCCGCTGCCGGCGCAGCGCGGCGACCTGGGTGTGCTTGCGCTGCAAGTACATCGCCCGGTTGGCGAAGCCGAACGCCTGCCGCGCAACGGGATCGCCGGCGAGCACGTCGATGCCGGCGGCGATGCGGTCCGCTGCCGTGCCGGCCGCCCCCAGGGCCGCCTTCGCTTCGGTGTGATAGCCGGCCAGCCCGGCGGCCGGATCGTCGATCCGTTCGGCCTGCCGCTCGATCCACGCCCGATAGCTGTCGACCAGCGGCCGCAGCGCGGCGATGAGATCGGCTGACGGCCCGTCGGCGAGATCGGCGAGCCGCTTCATGGTCAGTTCGAGCTCGGGCACGTCGTCATCGAGTTTCGGGCTGGGCACGTCGGTGAACGGCACTTCGTACTGCGGCACCGAGCTGGTGCTGATCAGCCGTGCTCGGCGCAGCGTCAGATCGATGTCCTCGGCCCGCACCGCCGTGCCGCTGCCGACGGCGAACTCCGGATGGTTCCGGTGCGTCATGGCGAGCTGACGCCGCTCGGCCTGGTCCTCGTCCTCGTCGGCCGCGCCGGGGCCGGGTTCGGTGCGCGGAACGAACACCGACCGGCCATCGGGACCGGTGGCGGACAGCGTCACCTGGAACAGCCACGCGGGCGCCTTGTCCGCGCGGCGGGGGCCGGGGGCGTGCTGCTGGTTGTCCAGGAAAATCGAGACCAGCCAGTCGCCACGATGGCGGCGGGCTCGGCCGCGCACCACGACATCCGGATAGTCCGGGTCCGGCGAAACCGGCTCCAACAGGCCGTCGGTCAGCCGGATGGTCGCCATGCCGAAGCGTTGCTCGCGCTTCCACACCCGGCGGCCGGCGGACTCCTCCAGCTCGGACCGCATCCGCTCGTATCGTCCCCATTTCGCGGTGACGATCAGCTCGTCGGTGTCGCCCAGGACGGCGGCGGTGAAGCCGAGGGCGGAGGGGTTGAGGCTGGGCACGCTCGGCGCGTCGGGCTCCGGATCGGCGTCGTCGGTGTCGTCGCCCTGCGCCTCGCCCATGTTCTCGTGGGTGGCTGGGTCGATGGTCTCGTCGCGGGGCGCGAGCCGGCCGAGCGGGTAGCGGTCGATCGGGTTCTCGTCGCCGAACTCCTCGTCCGGGCCGCCCAGCGGGCCGAGCAGATCCGCCAGCACGAGTTCGTGCAACTCGTCCCGGATCGCCTGGGCGTCCGGCTTCGGCAGCGTCGCTTCCTCGGTCACGCCACTCACCGTAACGACTCCCCCCGACACGCCGTACCCGCCGCGCCGCATCCAACAAAACGGCAGCGAGAATCAGCTATTCCCCGATGCGTCAATAAATCGGAATTGTGTCCGTATACACCCACATCGCGCTGTGGCATTCTCGATGTGTCTCACGTTGATCGTCAGGAGGACCGGTGTCGGCGAAGAGCAGTCCAGGAGATGGCAGCCACGGCAGGGGTATCAAGGGTGGAAGGTCCGGGACTGACGGCTCACCGACCAGTCCCATCCAGTTTGTTCGGGATTTGATCCGTGGTTTGTGGGGACTGCGGCGCTCGTAGCCCGCACATGCGACAACTACGCCCGCAGTATCGGGGCCAGGATGGCCAGCTCGTCGATGAGCCGCTGACGGCGGCGGGCGCCGCGCCGTCGCTAGATCTGGACGGGCTGGCGCGGTTGTTCACCGGGCCGGCGTTATCGGGCGAATTCATGCCGTCGTCGTTTGTCGAGGGCGTCGAACTCGTCTGGCAGCCGGTGGCGCCGACGCCGACGGACGCGCCGCTGTCCGAGGTATTCGCCGCGGCCGTTGCCGAGTTATGCGCCGATGCGATGGCGGTCGGAGTGTCGCTGTCCGGTGGACTCGACAGCCTCGCCGTGTTGGCCCACGTCCTTGCCCTCCGGCCGCGCCGCCGGGTGCTGGCCTTCGTGGTCGATCTGGTCGATGACACCGGCCGGAGCGCGGCGGACGCGGTGCGTCGACTGTTGGCAGACCTGGACGTCACTGACCATGTTCGGCTGGCCATTGTCGATCCGGAGCACTGCGCAACGGCGCCCGACTGGTCCCCGCACGGGCCACGGCTGGACGCCCTACCGGTCGTCAACGCCAGCGTCGCCAGGTTGGCTCGGGAAGCGGGGGCCGAAGTCTTGCTCTCCGGTGACGGCGCAGACGAACTGCTCGCCGTTCCTCGGTTCGCGACGGCGCAGGTTCTCCGGCGGTTTGGGATCCTCGGCGCCCGCCGTTACCTGGCGGACATGGCAGCGGCTGGCCCCGGCATCCTCGGCGAGCTACTGGCGATGGCCGGCCACGTGTTGCCGCCATCGGCTCGCACCCGGGTGTACTGGGCGGCCAACTGGCCTGAATGGTCCCCGCCGGCCGTATCCGGCGTCCTGGCCGAGCCGTTGCGGGACGCCGCGCGAGCGTGGGCGTGTCACTGGGTCGATGCGACGCTGGACGCCCATGCCGCGGCGCGGCGATCCTGGGCCGCTGCCGATGCGTTCGACGCATGGTGGCCGCGCAACTACCGGGCGCCAACCGGTTCGCTGCCGGAAGTATCGCCGTTCCTCCATCCGGATGTCGTCGCGACGGCTGTGGCGCTGCCGCTGAGCGCCCGCTACCACCCGGGTGGCAATACCACCCACCAGCGGGCCAAGGCGCAGGTGATCGAGTTGTTTCCCCGGACGCTGCGATCGCTGCTGCCTGATCGCAAACGGACCTATCGAGCGGCGCTGGCGGCATCAGTGGCGGGGCGTTGTGACACTCCGATCGCCACGGCGATCGGCCTGCTCGACGCAGGTGCGGTGGCTCGGGAAGCCGACACGGCGACGCGGATGACGGTGGCGGCCGTCGAGTGCTGGCTTGCCGGCGCCGTCACCGCCGGCATCAGAATGCCCTGGTGAATGAGCGTCTCCGCCAACGGTTGCCGGCGGCTATCCCATTCTGCGGTAGGAACACAAACGATCGATCTCGGCGAACCCGGCCCGGTCGTACAAGGCGTTCGCCGCACCGCGCCCCCGCTCGGGATCATCAGCAGACGCATCGTCGTCCACGAACAAGATCACCTCGCGTGCTCCGTGCTGGTGTAGCACGTCCAGCGCCGAACCCAGCAGGGACCAGCCCAACCCCTGCCCCCGATGCGATGCGGCCACCCCGATCCACCACAACACGCCCAATCCAGGCGCGGCAACCGAAACCTGGGCATCTCCGACCCGCACGCCGTCCGAACCGCGCACCTCGACCCGCCAACCGGGGTGCTCTGGGTCGGGTAGCACGTCGGCGTCGTGGCAGCGCGGCAGATCGGCGGCAGGCAAGTCACGACGCATGTATCGCCACAAATCCGCCTCTGCGAACCTGCGGGCCCGCAACGCATCGCGTGTCACCGGTCGGTGCCGGACCGGAAGCCCTTCCAGGCCGACCGTCAAGGCGCTGGCGAACTCGAAGGCCGCCACCGAGGAAGCGCGCCCCAAACGCCCGGTCGCATGACCCAATAGCGCCTCGATGACAGCGGGCTCCTCACGCCCATGCAGCCACAAGATCAGTCCGGCGCCATCGCGCGCACGACGCGCGTAGGACACCGCACCACGGACGACACCACGACTGTCGCACAGCACGTCCACAACCAGCCGGTCCAGTTCAGCCCACCAGGCCGAATCGACAGGTGAGCGACCTGTGACTGCTTCCGACAGCATGGCGTCGGTGCACAACGGCTGGCCGGGGATCCGATCGGCGTTGACCAAGCCCAACACAGCGGCGGTGTCCTGGACGTCAAATGAGCGAGGAGTCAGCACGGACCGCGCGAGCGCCATATCTCACCGTCCTTTCCCCGCGACGTGGTGGCCAGCCACGTCTGACTGGAGCGTAGGCCACCAGTGACACACGTGCCGCGTCCGGCGCCAGCGCCGAGACACTCGACGCTTTCTTTGAACTGTTCATTCGCACTTTTGAAAACAAGAATCGCCCGATCGCGGGATACCGAGAGCATCATTTATCGGCTATTGTCTGTTGAATGGACATCAACCAGCGTTGCAACGTTGTCAACAATAGGGCGCCCAGGGCTCGTGTGCTCGGAACCGCGCTTCGGAAGGCTCGTATGGATCGCGAACTCGGCCTGCGGGAGTTCGCCAAGGAGATCTGTCGAGACCCGAGCCTGCTGTGCCGATGGGAGAGCGGCGAGCGAGCGCCGCTGCCCACCGAGGTCGCGCAGATCCTCGGCCAACTCGGCATCAGCGGCCGGCCCTACGACGAGATCATGGAACTGGCGAACGGCACCGACGATCCCCGCTGGCTGGCGACGACGTTGGGAGAGCAACGAGTCCAGCTCAACGCCCTGATCGAGCTGGAGCGCGTCGCCAAAACCATCACCGGTGTCGCGCCGCTGCTGATTCCCGGCCTCTTGCAGATCAGCGACTACACCCGAGCGATCATGTCGGCCGGCGGGACCGTACCGGCCGACGAGATCAGCACCCGTGTCGCGGCCCGGATGGGCCGGCGAGAAGTACTGACCCGCAACGAGCCGGTCCAGTTGACCGCGTTGATCGGTGAGGCCGCGCTGCACCACCAGATCGGCAGCCGGCAGATCATGGCCGATCAGCTCGCCTTCCTAACGGAGATGGCCCAGCGGTCGAACGTCGAGGTCAGAGTGCTGCCCTACGACAGCGGCTGGCACCCCGGGCTTGAAGGACCGTTCGTCTTGATCGACGGCGACACCGCGAACCCGGCCATTCACATCGAGGTCCGTGGCACCGGGATGATGCTGCACACCCAGCACGACGTGGACGCCTACCGGCAAGCGGCCGATAAGGTGACTGAAAGTGCGATCAGCGCCGAGGACTCTTTGGTGGTGATCGCCCTGGCCAAAGCACGATGGGAGTCAGCATGACCCACGGTCCCCACCGGTGGCGCAAGTCCAGCTACAGCAGCCAGAGCACCGACTGCGTAGAGCTGGCCGGCAGCATGGATCGCCTTCGAGACTCGAAGAACCCGGCCGGTCCGGCGCTGCGAGTCGATCTCGCCACCTTCCTCACCGACGTCAAGTCCGGCCGCATCAGCCGATGATCTCCGTGGGTGGCGCGGCCCTCCGCGCCACCCACGACCATCAGAACAACGTGTCCGGACGCGGCAGCATCGCGTTGTCGATCTGAGCGGGATCGGACTTCATGCCCCTGGCGCGCTTGGCCTTGCCTTTCTTGCTGTGCAGACCCTTCGCGACTTCCTCGGCATACCGTTCATGATTCAGTTCCAGCAGCCGATCCAACACTTCCACCTGCACGACTGGATCA
Organism: Pseudonocardiaceae bacterium; assembly: GCA_035552275.1. GTDB lineage: Bacteria > Actinomycetota > Actinomycetes > Mycobacteriales > Pseudonocardiaceae > DASVLX01. The sequence continues at coordinate 26,620 of DASZLR010000266.1, forward strand.
ATCGTGAACCGCCGACCCTGCCGAGTCTCATGGAATCCATGGCCAAGATCAAGATCAGTCCAGCCATACGCCTCAGCGGTCGCGTTGTCGATCTCAACGTGAATCTCCCGAATCCGCTCGATTTCCTGGTCACCGAAGGCCGGATCGTGGACCATGTTGTACAACTTCGTCAGCCCCAGCTCCCGCCCAAGCAGCACCCCCCGCCGAAACTCATGCAATTCCTTCCCGACCCCATCCATCCGTACCGTCAATTCCGGCTGCGGAAACGTCTCAAACCCATCCGAAGGCGTATAGCGCAGCCGTGTTTCCAGGCTCGACTCACCCTTTGTTGTCCACCACGCGAAGTGCATCTTGCTCGACAGCAGCGTCAGATAAGCATCCCGATCGGACGCGAAGACACCGAGCATGTGCGAGAACACTTGTCCGGTCGGCACCCACACCGGCAACCCCGTCTTGCTGACTAGCGCAATCACCAACACCCGATCCAGCCCCGCGATCGCCGCACGCAGAGCCGGCCGCTTGTCCGCGTATTGCCACCACCGATCCGGGAGCGGCTTGCGCAGAACATAGCTGCCGTCAGATTTGGTGCGCTGCCGTTCGGGTCGTACCTGCTGATCGGCAATCGAGAAGATTTCTGGATAGTCCATAGCCCGCT
>DASZLR010000267.1:0-9799 GCA_035552275.1 Pseudonocardiaceae bacterium
CCGCGATCTGCGCGGCATTCAGCACGCCGGCATCCACAGCCTCAGCCATCACCGGCAGCCTGGTCAGCCGCGCGGCGCGGCTCACCCGCTGCTTCGCCTCACCACGGGTGATCGTCAACCGGTCACCCAACAACGCCTCCAAGTCCCGGTAGCCCACCTCCCCGGCCACCCCCCGAGTGTCCAGCTCGGCGACCACCCGCAGCATCGCCGCGTGCGCCCGCCGCGCGACCCGCTCGATCTCGGCGAGACGATCAAGCAACTCCACGTCGGCGCAACGCCACAACTCGGTGGCCCGCAACACATCCGGTGAATCACTCATACATCCATGATCACCGCGTCAGCCGCCCACCGCATCATCCTTAAGGATGATCTTTCGAACGAACGTTCGACCAACGGGCTAGTGATGGTCAGCCAGCGCGGAGCACGGCCTCGATCTCCAGGGCGACCTGGAGCTTGTCGCTGACCACCGCGCCACCGGTCTCCAGCACCGCGTTGAACTTCATCTCGTAGTCGCTGCGCAATACCGTCGTGGTCGCGGAGAAGCCGACGCGGGTGCCACCGTAGGGGTCCGGGCCGAAACCGGACAGCTCCAGGTTCAGCGCGACCGGCTTGGTGACGCCGTGCAGGGTCAGGTCGCCTTCGAGTACGAAACCTTCCTCGCCCGGCTTGAGGGCGGTCGAGCGGAAGGTGATCGTCGGGTGGCTGGCCACGTCCAGGAAGTCGGCGCTGCGGATGTGGTTGTCCCGGTCCGAGTTCTTGGTGTCGACGGAGGCGGCCTCGATGGTCGCGGTCACCGAGGAGTCCAGCGGGTTCTCGGCGGTGACGATCTCGCCGGAGAAGGCGCCGAAGCTGCCGCGCACCTTGCTGACCGCGAAGTGCCGGGCGGTGATCGAAACGTCCGAGTGCACCGGGTCGATGTCCCAGGTTCCGACGACGTAGCCGGGGATGGTGGGTGCGGATGGGCTCGTCATGGCGAAGACCTCCAATTGATTGAGTGTTCAACGATGACTCTACAACGAAGTTGAGAGTTCAACAAGTCGGGTACACTGGCCGCATGACGGAGGTGCGTTGGCTCAGCGACCGGGAACAGGCCGTGTGGCGACGGTTTATCTACGCCACCGGCAAGTTCTACGAGGAGCTCGAACGGCAGTTGCAGCGCGACTCCAACATGCCGCACACCTACTACACCATCTTGGTGGCGCTGTCCGAATCCGACAACCGGACTATGCGGATGAGCGATTTGGCCGATGAGTGTCGCAGCTCACGCAGCCGGCTTTCGCACGCCGTGGCCAAGCTGGAGGCCGCCGGCTGGGTCACTCGCAGGGGCTGTCCCTCGGACAAGCGCGGCTCGTACGCGGTGCTGACCGACGCCGGATTCGCCGCCATCGACGACGCCGCGCCCGGCCATGTGGAATGGGTGCGGCAGCACCTGTTCGACGTGCTGACCGAGGAGCAGCTCGACCAGTTGGAGCGGATCTGCGGCGCCATCGAGAACCGGATCGACGGCGATGCCGACAACCGGATGGAGCGCCAACTGGCCAGCGGGGCTGACCGACAGGTGAGCTGACCGGGACCGTTACGCTGCGCAGGCCATGCTCAACATCTTCGCCCGAGCCTCGGTTTCCCGCGTCACCGATCCGGTGGGAGCGTGGCTGGTGCGCGCCGGCCTGACGCCGAACGCGATGACGGTGATCGGCGCGACCGCCACCTGCGTCGCGGCGCTGTGGTTCTTTCCGCGCAACCAGCTCGTCGTCGGCTCGCTGGTGGTCGCTGCGCTGCTGTTGTCCGACCTGTTGGACGGGGCGATGGCGCGCACCTCCGGCAGCGTCACCAGGTTCGGCGCGGTGCTGGACGCCAGCTGCGACCGGATCGCCGACGGGGTGCTGTTCGGCAGCGTCGTGTGGTGGTGCTTCGTGGTCGCCGGCGATCGGATCACCGGCGCCGCCGCGCTGATCTGCCTGGGCGCCGCGCAGGTGATCTCCTACGTCAAGGCGCGGGCCGAGGCCACCGGGCTGAATGCCGGGGGCGGTCTGGTGGAGCGCGCGGAACGGTTCATCATCACTCTGCTGGGTACTTTGCTGCAGGGATTGGGCGTGCCGCACGCGCTGTCCGTGGCGCTGTGGCTGCTCGTCGCGTTGGCACTGTTCACCGTCGGCCAGCGGCTGGTCGCCGTCTGGCGATCGGCGCGGGCGCTGGACCGGGAGTCCGCGCGGGGGAAGACGACGTGACGGCGTTCACGGAACGGCTGGCCGATACCGGCTATGGCGCCGGCTGGCGGCTGGCGCGAATCCTGCCCGAGAACGTGGCGCGGTCGCTGTTCGCGTTCGGCGCGGACTGGGCGGCGCGGCGGCCGGGCCCCGGCACGCAACGGTTGCGCCGTAACCTGTCCAGGGTGGTGCCGCAGGCCGGCGAGGCCGAATTGGACGATCTGGTGCGGCAGGGCCTGCGGTCCTATGCACGGTACTGGTGTGAGGCTTTTCGGTTGCCCGCCATGGATCACGACGCGCTGTGCCGCTCGGTCGACCCGCACATCACCGGCCAGGAGAACCTGGACGCCGCGCTGGCCGAGGGCAACGGCGCGGTCGTCGCCTTGCCGCACAGCGGCAATTTCGACGTGGTCGGCACCTGGGCGGTGCACCGATACGGCGGTTTCAGCACGGTCGCCGAACGGCTCCGGCCGGAGTCGCTGTTCCAGCGGTTCGTCGCCTACCGCGAATCGCTGGGTTTCGAGATCCTGCCGCTGACCGGCGGCGCCCAGCACACCTTCCGGGTGCTGTTGCGGCGGCTGCGGGAGAACCGGATCGTCTGTCTGGTGAGCGACCGCGACCTGAGCGCCACCGGGGTGCCGGTGACCTTCTTCGCGGAGCGGACCCGGATGCCCGGCGGCCCGGCGACGTTGGCCGCGATGACCGGCGCCGCGCTGCTGCCGCTGGGCTGCTGGTTCACCGACGACGGCTGGGGGTTCCGCATCCACCCGCCGATCGCGGTCCCTGGCCGGGTCGCCGTGCCGGCCGCGACCCAGGCGCTGGCCGACGTGTTCGCCGGGGACATCGCCGCCCACCCGGCGGACTGGCACATGACGCAGCCGATGTGGCTGGCCGACCTGCCGCCGGGCCGGCGGCACGCGTTGCTGGCGGATCGGCCGGGGTTGTGAGGTGGGCGTTGTGAGTTGGGCGCTGTGAGGTGGCCACCGTGAGAATCGGCATCGTCTGCCCGTACTCGCTGGACGTGCCCGGCGGGGTGCAGTCGCATGTGCTGGATCTGGCGCGGGCGCTGCTGCGCCGCGGCCATGAGGTGAACGTGCTCGCGCCGGCCGATGAGGACCGGCCGCTGCCGGAGTTCGTCACTTCGGCCGGGCGGGCGCTGGGCATCCCGTACAACGGATCGGTGGCCCGACTGGCGTTCGGGCCGGTGTCCTTCGCCCGGGTGCGACGGTGGATCCGGGAACACGAGTTCGACGTGCTGCACCTGCACGAGCCGACCGCGCCGAGCCTGTCCATGTTGGCGCTGATGGTCGCGGACGGGCCGATCGTGGCCACCTTCCACACGTCCACCGCGCGATCGCGGATGCTGACCACGTTCCAGCCGGTGCTGCAACCGTTTCTGGAGAAGGTGACCGCCCGGATCGCGGTGTCCGCGCTGGCCCGTCGGGTGCAGGTGGAACACCTCGGCGGCGACGCGGTGGAGATCCCCAACGGCGTGGACGTCGGCTTCTACGCGGGCGCGCGGCCGCTGGCCGGCTATCCGCGAGCCGGTGGCACCGTCGGATTCGTCGGCCGGTTCACCGAGCCGCGCAAGGGGATGTCGGTGCTGCTGCCCGCGTTGCGCCGGCTGCTGCCGGACTTTCCCGAGCTTCAGCTACTGGTCGTCGGGCGCGGCGAGCCGGAGCAGTTGCGTCGGGAAGCCGGCCCGGAGCTGGCGGACCGAATCGTGCTGCTCGGCCAGGCCGATGACGCGACGAAGGCGCGGGCGCTGCGCAGCGTGGACGTCTACTGCGCGCCGAACACCGGCGGCGAGAGTTTCGGGGTGATTCTGGCCGAGGCGATGGCGGCCGGCGCGACCGTGGTCGCCAGTGACCTCAACGCTTTCCAGCGGGTGCTGGACGATGGGCGGGCGGGCGTGCTGGTGCCGGTGCGCGACGATGTGGCGCTGACGCGGGCGATCGGCGACGTGCTGTCCGATGTGGACCGACGCCGGGCGCTGGCCGACGTCGCCCGGGGGACCGTGCTGGCCTTCGACTGGTCGGTGGTGGCCGGTCAGGTGCTGATGGTCTACGAAACCGCGATCGCGGCGACCCCGGGCCGGGTGCACGAGGCCGGACACGATGTGAACGGAGTCAGCGGCGGCCACCGGCCCTGACGGCGGATATCGTCGCGCGTGCTGGGCGGGCGTCCCGCTGGCCGGTCACCGAACCGGTCAGATTCCCGGCCACGCCGAGCCCGATGCGCCGGCGAAGACCGTTGGTCGGCGACAATCCGGTCTGACGGTGGGACGGGTCTGGGCGCGTCGACGAGGACGGCGCCCGAAGGGGGACTGCGGTGAGCTTCGTCATCACGATCGCGGCGATCGTGTTGTTCTTGGCGCTGGTGCTCGGATCATGGCTGGTGAGCGCCGCCAACCGGCTCAACCGGCTGCACGTCCGCACGGACGCGGCCTGGGCCGGGCTGGACGCCGCGCTGGCCCGGCGCGCGGTGATCAGCCGGGCGGTGACGGCCGCCGGATGCCTGCCGGCCGAGCGGGCCGAGACGCTGCGGACGGCGGCCGACGAGGCCGAGCACGCGCCGCGCGGCGAGCGGGAGGCGGCCGAGAGTGAGTTGTCCCGGTTGCTCGGCGATCTGGACCGGCAGGCGCTGCCGGAGCCGCTGGCCGAGGAACTGACCGACGCCGGCCAGCGGGTGATGCTGGCTCGGCGGGTGCACAACGACGCTGTGCGGGACACCAGGGCATTGCGGGCCCGACGGCTGGTCCGCTGGCTGCGGCTGGCCGGCACCGCCCCGCAACCGGACTACTTCGAGATCGCCGAGTAGCGGCTGTCGGCTTCCGGTCGGTCATCGCGCACGTCGGTCAGGGCGGGACACAGCGGCGGCTGGGCCATGAACCGTGGTGTGGTCCCGTGATGGGGCTGGGCCGCGTGCACCAGGAACGGATGGCACAGAAACACATCGCCGGGCGATCCGGTGGCCAGCGACACCGGCCGGTGCGCGGACGCCTCGTCCACCTCGCGGGCGATGTCGAACGGTGATACGCCGGCATCGCCGTAAGGGGCGAGGATCGGCGGGATGTCGCGATGCGAGCCGACCCGGATGCGCGTCGGCGCGTTGTCCGCATCAACCTCGGTGAACAGGAACAGCATCAGCAACGCGCGGCCGGTGGAATTGATGTTGGTGCGGTAGCGCGTCTCGCCCTCGGGTCGGAAGCTGCCTTCGATGTGCCAGCCGGCGTCGTCGGGCTCGTCGTGATGCGGGAAACGCAGCGGGAACGAGCCCAGCGATGACCGGGGCGTCCACCGTCCCGGCCCGACCAGCCGGTCGAAGGCGTCGTGCAACACCGGCGTGTTGGCCGCTGCCACGAATGGCGCGGCCGGCATGTCGAAGACCCAGACGACCGGCTTGGTCCAGGTGGCCGGATCTTCGCGGTCGAAGCCCGTTTCCTGCCACAGCAGATCCGCGCAGGCCCGCGCGGTGGCGGTCGGGAACGCCTGCTCGATCTTGACGTAGCCGTCCCGACTGAACTGGATGGCCATCCGATCACTCACCGAATCATGGTGCGCCGGCAGGACTGGCCCGCGCACCCGATTTACCGGCGGCTCAGCTGGCGTACTCGACCAGCACCTTCTCCACCTCGGCCGCGTCGATCGGCTTGGCGACGGCCCAGTGCCGGCGGGCGGTGGTGAGCAGCGCGGCCAGCTTGGCTGCCAGTGTCGGCAGCGGATAGGGCGCGGGCGCGCCGGCGAATGCCTGGGCGTAGCGGACGGAATCGACGAGCGCCGACTTGATCTGCTCGTGCACCAGATAGGTCTCGAGGTCGGCAGCCGCGTGCGTGGTGTGCGGGCCGGGCATCTCCCGAGACCAGATCGCCACGAGTTTTTCCTGTTCGTCCGGCAGGTAGGTCATTTTGTGCAGATGCACGGCGAGGTCGTACACCGGATCGCCGAAGAGCGCCAGCTCCCAGTCCAGAAAAAAACTGCGGCCATTGTGGACGATAATGTTCTTGCGGTGCACATCGGAATGAACCAGCACGAATGGCCGGGCCGTCAAAGTCGCCCACCGGCTGTCCACCGGCGCGAAGGGATCGCCGGGGATGTCCAGGCGCTGATAGAGGTCGGTGTGCGCGGCCCGGTTGGCGGCGTAGACACGTCGGCTGTCGGCGGCCAGGCGCCGGGCGAATCCGGCGGTGTCGCCATCGGAGGGCCAGTCGTCCGGCCGCTCCGGCAACTGGTGAGCCGGGATCGCGGCCAGGTTCGCGAACAGCGCGGCGACATCGGGAATAACGTGTTCGGGCACCGGAACACCGCGCGGCGCGACCTGATTGAGCACCGCGCCAGGGACGAAGGAGTGGATCTGGAACGCCGGTCGGTCGCTGACCTGGATCAGCCTCGGTGCGGTGTCCACAACGGACCCGATGGCGGCGAGAATGTCCGGCTCGTCCCACAGCCGCAGATCCATCACGTCCGCGCCGGGGATGGGAACGCGCACGATCACCGGCCCCTCGGCGGTGTCCACGCGGATATTGTGGTGGTAGTAGCCGACTTGTGAGCTGCCCTGCGCCAGCGCGTCCTGGTAGACGCGGGTCCAGTTCATTCGGCCCCTCCGACCAGCCCGACCGCCAGCCCGCGCACTCGGGACTCCAGTTCCTCGATGGTACGCAGCGGATGGATCTGGGCTCGGGCGTTCGTGGCGGCGTACGACACCATCGGGTCCGGCCGGTTGATCAGGGTCAGCAGATACTCGGCCAGAATCAGCAGGGTGGGGTAGACCTCGGCGGCGATCAACTCCGTCACCGCCCAGCGGACCGCGGTCGCGGCCCGGTCCGGCTCGCCGTCCACGGCGTAGGCGCTGGCCCGGATCAACTCGGCCCGCGCCCGGCCCGACCGGTATCGGGCGCGTTCCAGCGCGGCGTTGGCCGAGTGCAGCGCCGCATGTGCCTGCTGGGGTTTACGCAGGCCGAGATGCGCGATGGCGATCGCGGTGTAGATCTTGCCGATCTCGGCCTGGTCGCCGATGTTGCGCTGGGTGCGCAGTGCTTCCGCGGCGGCTTCCAATGCAGCCGCCGGATCTCGCCAGGCCAGCAACTCGGCCCGGTTGGTCGCCGCCTTCGCCCGTTCGGAAACACTACCGGCCCGGTCATAGCAGTCTTGGGCGATCGACAGCTGGTCGGCGGAGGCGTCGAAGTCGCCGGCGAACTGGTAGGTCCGGTGCAGTAGCCGGTGTGCGCCGCCCCTGGCCAGATTGTCGTCGGTCACATCGGCCAGGATCTGCTCGGTGAGGGCGATGGCCTCGGGGAAGCGGCCCTGGCACATCTCCAAGTCGGCGAGCCAGATCCCGGCGTTGTTGCGGGCCGAGGTCGAGTGCTCCTGCCAAACCCGCTGGTACACCTCGCGAGCGGCGGCGGTGTCGCCCAGGGTCCGTTTGGCATCGCCGATCGCCGTGGCCAGCCGGGCGCCGACCACACTGTCCAGTTCGGGCACGATGTCTTCGCTGATCGCCAGGGCCCCGGCGGCGTCCGAACGTCGCATCGCCGCCTCGGCCTGTAGGCACCGCGCGGTGTTCACCAGATCGGCGGGCGGGTCGGCGAGGTTCGCCAGATGGCGGCCGAGGTCGCCGCCGATGCCGTCACACGCGGCGATGCCGCCAAGCCGGGACGCCTCGTCGGCGGCCGTCATGATTCGCACGGCGGTCATCATTCCGGCTTGCAGTCCGTGATACACCATTTCCCGCACCGCGCGGGCCGCGTCGGCGTCCTGCGCGCCACCGCGCTGCCGGGCCCGGTCGGCCCACAGCGCGTGCAGTCGGGTCGCGATGTCGATGCGTACCGACGCCGGCAGCCGGTCCTGCAAGCTCTCCCGCATCAGCTGGTGCAGCCGGTGATAGGACTCGCCGGCCGGGTAGACGAACGAGTACGCGCACAGCGTCTCCCAGGTCAGCCGGTCGTTGGGCAGGGCGAACGCGGTGGTCAGGGTGTGGAAGATGGCGAAGTCGAAAACCCTGGACAGGGCCAGCAGTTCCAGCACCCGCGCCTCCCGGTCGCCGACGTGCTGAAGGAACCGGCGCAGGATGTCCTCGCGGCGCACCACTTGGGGGACGCTGGTTGTGCTCGGCCGGGCGCGGGTGTCGATGGCCAGGTTCAGGTAGAACGGCAGTCCCTGGCTGGCAGCCGCGATCTGCCGTTGCTCGTGCTCATCGGTGATGCCGCAGGCGGCCAGCAGCTCGATCCGGGCCGGCATCGGCAGCGCATCTAGCCCGACGCTGCGGATCGCCGGCGCCCAGGCGGCATCGTCGGCGTCCCAGCCCAGCGGCTCCCGGCTGGCCACGACAGTGAGGCCCCGGTCCAGTTGGGCGATCAGGTCGCGCAGCCAGACGTCGGCCGTGGCGGTTCGGGCTGTCCGCAATGGACTGGGTACCAGCGCCTCATACGCGTCCACGAAGAGGCAGTACGGTCGCTGGTCGCTGGCCTGCCGCAGATCCTCGGCGAACAGGAAGGTCACGGCGTCGACCAGGTCCTGATTGGACAGATCGTCCAACTGGGACAGTGTCCCGTCGTGGCTGATCCGGTAGTGGCGCCGAGCGCCGACGGCGACCCGACCAACCAGTTGCAGCAGCGCCACCGCCGTGCCGAACACGCTCAGTCCGGACGCCGCGTCCACGATGTCGCCGAGGACGTCGCTTTCCCCGACGAAGGGCAGATCGGCGCGATTGATCTGCAGATGTGGATGTAACCGCTGCCATAACACCGCGTAGGCGATGTCGAACCGGTCGAACCGAACGCCTTCCCGGGCGAGTTCCAGCCGCAGCGCCGCCAGCGCGTCCTCCTGCTGGCGCATGGCCGGAATCTGCAGGTCCAGCGAGGCGGTGCGGACGCCCGCGCAGTCGTGCTCGCGTAACTGCCGCAGCAGCCGTGACTTGCCGCTGCCGCCAACGCCCACGGTGTTGAGCACCACCGGTCCCGCACCGATCCGCTGCCACTGCTCGGTGAACGCGGAAATCAGATCGGTTCGGTCGACAAACAACCGATCACGGCCGGAAGCCGGACGGAATTTTGGCTCCAATGCCATCTGGTGCTCCCCAGCGATACTGACGATCGACGATGTCAACGGCGGCAGACGATTGTGCTACCAGCATACGGATAACGGCCAGTGGACACGAGCCTTCAGCCGAGCAGGTCTGGGTCGGTCGGTATCGGTGGCGGCGGTCTGGCGCCGATCGGCACACCGCCTGACCGGCCTACCGGGACACGCGGCAATCCATCCGGCCGGCTGGACCGTAATGGTTCGTGCGGGGGTTGGCTGAGCGGAAGGTGCGGACGGATGCGCGGATCACTGGTTTGTCTCATCGCGGGTGTCGCGGCGACCGTGTTGGTGGCCGGTTGTTCCAGCGGCACGTACGGCAGCAGCGGTTCGAACACCACCACCGGCGCGCCGGCCGCCGCCGCGCCGGCCAGCACCGCGTCCAGTTCGGCTTCGGCCGGCGCCACGGCCGGCGGAGCCAAGGTCGCGACCGCTGCGGTCAGCCTCGGCACGATCCTGGTCGACGGGCAGGGCCGGACGCTGTACCTGTTCGAAGGCGATCACGGCAGTTCCTCG
>DASZLR010000268.1:0-12487 GCA_035552275.1 Pseudonocardiaceae bacterium
TCCCGGTAGCCCACCTCCCCGGCCACACCCCGAGTGTCCAACTCGGCGACCACCCGCAGCATCGCCGCGTGCGCCCGACGCGCGACCCGCTCGATCTCCGCCAGCCGATCAAGCAACTCCACGTCGGCGCAACGCCACAACTCGGTGGCCCGCAACACATCCGGTGAATCACTCATACCCCCATGATCACCGCGTCAGCCGCCCACCGCATCATCCTTAAGGATGATCTTTCGAACGAACGTTCGACCAACGGGCTAGGGGTGCTTCCGGTCCGGGGTGTACCGGATCGCCTCGACCTCGTCCACGATCACCAGTCCCTCGGTGATGAGTTCGTCCAGCTGGGGCAGGAAGTTCCGCACCCGCTCGGCGTCGTCCACGATGACGATCGCCACCGGCAGGTTCTCGGCCAACGACAGCAGCCGGGTGGTGTGGATCAGCGAGGTCGCGCCGTAACCCTCGATGCCGCGGAACACCGATGCCCCGGCGATTCCGGCGTCGTGGGCTCGTCGGACGATTTCGTGGTACAGCGGCTTGTGCTGCCAGTGGTCGTCCTCGTCCACGAACACGGTCAGCCGCAGCGCCGCACCTGCCGATCGCATGTCCCTGACCGTACCGCGTCGCGTTGGCCTCGCCCAGCTATGCGCGGCGGCCGGCTCGCGTGGTGCCGAACATTTCGTCCAGTGTCACCGGATTCAGCTGGCGCTGCTTGATCATGTCGACAATCTGATTGAACAGTCCGAGGACTGTCGGATGGTTGGCATGACCGAGCATGATCGTGCCGGGCCGCAGGTACTTGTCCGCCTGGCTCATCAGGAACTGCGGAGTGATCAGCTCCGAATCGGCGTACGAGCCGTTCCACAGCACCGTTCGGGTGTAACCGAGCCGGCCGGCCACGCCGTCGATGTGTGGGTTGTGGAAACCGTACGGCGGTCGGTAGTACGGGCGGGTGGTGATGCCGAAGTGCTGGGTCACCCACTCGTCGTTGCGCTCCAGTTCGGCGGTGATCTTGGCGTCGGTCAGCTTGCGCAGATCGGTGTGGCTGAACGTGTGGTTCATGATCTGCACCTGACCGGCCTCGATCAGCGGCCGGAGGGTGTCGGCATGCGGCTGCCAGCTCGCCGCGTACGTCCCGTTCGGACTGAATGTCAGATGAATGCCGCTGGCCTTGGCGAACTCGACGTAGCCGGCCACGCAGTCGGCGCAGAACCCGTCGTCCACGGTGAGCGCGATGTTCCGGTTGCCGGCCGGGCCGTGGCTGAGCACGGTATCGCCGCCCGGCGCCGGCGGTCCGCCGTTGTTGCCGGGCGCTGCGCCACTGCCGGCCGCGCCGCGGCCGTTGTCGGCCGGGTTGTCGCCGCTCGCGATTCCGGGCGTGCTGGCGGTGGCGCATCCCGCGACGGTTCCCACGGTCGCGGCTAGGCCTACGCCCAGCAGTCCCAGAAACGTGCGGCGGTCGTGATCCTCAGCAGGGCAGCTGCCTTTGGCAGCGCAGTATCCGTTGGCAGAGCGAGGCACGACGCGCAAGTTATCACCCGATGGGGTGAAAACGGCGTTCGTCCGGATTATTGAGTTTTTGGTTACCTCCGGGCAACCATTCAGCCCACGCTGTATACGTAAGGAATACCGGCCAACTCGTCACCGGACGGTTCGGTGTCGGCGGGGTCGGCGAAGTTGATGGCGTTCAACACGCCTTCCGCGCCTACAACCAGATTGTCGACAAACAGCGTGCCACGCACCACGCTGCCCTTCGGACCACTGGGTGTGATCGTCACCGGGATGTCCACGGTCTGTCCCGGTTGGACGGTTACCAGCGACAGCGAGCTCGCCGGGGTGACCGCGCCCGTCCAGAGATCACCGGCGGTCGAGCTGACACTGGTGTCGAACGGCTTGGTCCGCGCGATCATCGACATGCTGACCGAGCCCGCCGGCTCGCCGTTCGGGCCGGATGGTCCGAGTTCGGCCGGGTCGGCCGCCCACACGCCGGCCGGCAACGATTTCCCCTGCACCGAACCGATCGCGGTCGGCCCGGTGATCAGCGCCGGCAGGTCCGGATCACCGGCCTCCGGCCCGTAGTCGAAGGCCACCGGCTGGTTCGCCTGGGCGACGACCGCGACATCGGTGGTCTCGGTCGGCACCAACCAGGCTGGCGAGGCGGCCGTGCCCGGCATGGGCAGCGGCAGGGTGGTCGGCTCGACGGCGGCCAGCGACACCGAGGCCAGCCGGTCCGAGCGCGGGTCGACAAAGAAGTCTTCCGGCGCGGTGCCGGTGTTGCGCACGGTGACATGCGCGGTCACCGGCTTGCCAGCCGGCAGCGTCGTGGTCGGGTCATGGGGCAGCCCGGCCGCGGTGACCGCGACCCGGTTGAGCCCGATGGTGCCGGAGAATGGTTGGGAAATCCGATCGCCGACAATCGCACCGGCGAAGTTGACCACCAGCGTCCACCGGCCCGGTCGCGGATCGCGCACGTACAGATCGGTCTGTGGCACCGGTTTCAGCGTGCCGGCCCGGGTGCTCGGGTCGTACGCGGTGGTCAGCCGGTTGATGCCGGTCGCAGCGGAATTGCCGTCCGGGTCGACCAGGTAGGCCACCACGTTATCCCCGGCGTCAGCCGACAGGTCGACGCTGGCGTCGAGGTCATGCTGTCCCGCCGGCACGTCGAACTGGTAGAAGTTCTCCTGGCCGATGTCCGGCTGTCGGCCATTGCCGCCGGTCAGCACGCCGTGGAAGGACCCGGACGAGCCACCGGTCGGCACCAGACTCCGCAGCACGATCGGCAGGGAGTTCTGGCTACCACCGGACTTCAGCACCAGTGAGGCGCTGGCGTCACCGGGCTGGGCGGGCGTGCTCGCGGTGACCACGGCCGAGCCGGTCTGGCCCGGCGCGAGGGTCAGCGTGGCGGGGCTGACCGAGCCGAAACCGGTGGTGTTCGCGGTGTCCGCCTGGAATCGCACCTTGCCCAGCGTGCCGCCCGACGCCGACACCCGGCTGTAGATGATCGCCTTCCAGGTTCCGGCGGCCGGGAAACGCACGTCCGCATTGCCGAAGTCCCCGACACCCTGGGGCAACGAGTGCGCCGCGAACCGGCCCAGCGGGTCGATGAGGATCATCCGCGTCCGGGCGTTCAGCGAGACGTTCGGGTCGCCCGGATAGGCGATCGACGCGGACAGCCGGTCGGTGTTCGGCGGCACCGCGAACGTCAGCGTGCCATAGTTGTTGCTCACCCCGGACCAGTCGGCGAACTTCGGGCTGGCCTGGTCCGACAGCGTGACGTCGCCGGTGTCGACGGTCCTGGCCGCGCCGAATCCCCGGCCGGACAGGTCGACGGTCTGCGGGCCGGCGCCGGTGTTGGTGACCGACACCTTCCACTGCTGGCCGCTGCCCGGCGCGCCGGTCGCGGTCAGCTCGTCGGTGTTGGTGAGCAGCGTGGCGCCGGTCGCCGCCGGCGCGCCATTGTCGTCCTGAATGGACAACGCGGCCTGCACGGCACGGTAGCTGTCCAGGAGTCCGGCGCCCTGCTCGTCACCGGGCTCGGTGAGATCGTCGGCGGTGCTGACCAGGATCTGCTTCACCAGCGCCGGATCCGGGCTGGCGCCGTAGTGCGCCTGCCGGTACGCCTGGATCACCAGCGCCGCGGCCCCGGCGGTCAGCGGCGACGACTCGCTGGTGCCACCACTGCGCTCCACAGTGGACCCTTTGCCGTTGAAATCGGCGCAGCCGGCGAACTTGGTCAGGTCCGGGGTGCACACCGCGAAGCTGCTGTCGCCGGGGGCGAGCAGGTTGATGGTGCGGCCGGCCTGGTCGATGCCGCTGGAGGACAGCGAACTGACGTTGTCGTTGAGCCAGCCGCCGGTGCCGAAGGTGCCCGCCGCGCCGTAGTCGGTCTGCTCGTACCAGCGGAACGTCGTGGACGCGCCGACCTCGATCACGTGCGGGTCGGTGCCCGGTGAGCCCTCGGTGCCGGTGATGCCGGCGTCGCCGCTGGACACCGACACCGTGGTGCCGGCCGCCGTCGCCATGTCGTTGAACAGCTTGACCGCGTCGGCCGAACCGGTGTCCGGGAACGGGTTGTAGCCGAACGACTCGTTCAGCACGTTCACGTGGTCGACGTGCACCGCGTAGTCGATGGCCTGCAGCAGTCCGGAGGTGGTCGAGTAGCTGTTCTGGCCGAACACCTTGAACCCGTACAGCGACGATCCCGGCGCGACGCCGAGGATGCGGATGTCGCACGGGTTGGGCAGTGGGTGCGCGCCGAAGTTCTGCACGTTGTACGTCTGCCGGCCCTGCGCGGCGATCGCGCTGGCATCGAGGAATGCCTCGTCGCCGCTGGTCGGCGCGTTCGGGCCGTCGCCGGTGAAGTCCTGGTAGTCGGCGAAGACATGACTACCGTCGGATCGGATGAAATCAGGATTGTTGACATCAATACCATCGGCGATGTAGCCGACCTTGACGCCGGCGCCGGTGAAGCCCAGTGAGTGCGCGGTCTTCGCGGTCGGGTCGTCGGAGTCGGTGTGCGTGGCCGACAACGCCTCCGGCTCCAGCATCGTCTTGCCCGGCGCGGGGCAGGCGCCGGCCGGCACGGCGTTCGGGACGGCGTTCGCGCCACTGTCCGGAGTGGACCGGGTGGGCCGCGTCGGGGCGCCCTTGATCAGCGAGTCGGGCACCACCTCGGCCACCGCCGGGTTCGCGGCGAGCCGGGACTCCTCGCTGGGCGAGACTGTCGCGGCGACCGCGTCGGCGAGCTGGAAACCGTGCACCCGCTGGGCATGCACCTGGGTCAGCTCGGACAGCAGGGGCGCCTGCGCCGCGTTGCGCAGCAGCACGACGACCGGCGTGTTCACGTTCTGCGAGAGCGCGACCGCCTGAGCCGGGGTCAGCGGCTGCTGCACTCCGGTGGACCCCGAAGATCCGGCTGACTCCGTAGATCCGGCTGATCCGGCTGGCCCGGCCGGACTGGCGGCGGCCGGCGACACGATGGCCACCACGGTGGCCATGGCGGTCGCGACCGCGGTCCCAGCGAACACGAGCGTCCGGCGTCGGCGCATCGGTGGTCCCCTTAACGAAATGGCCGACCCGAGTGAACCGGGTCGGGGTCAACTGGTCATGGCGACACGACAGGCGGACATTAGCAGGTGACCGGTCGATCGGCCGGTCACCCGTTATTCACACCGAATCCAGTGTGAATAACGGGTGACCTCGTGTTTATTCTGGAGTCGCCGGCTCCGGCTGATCGGTGATTTCGTAGGTGGGGTTCGACATCATCAGTTCGTTGTCGTCCAGTTTCATCCGGACGCTGCCGTGCACCCGCAGCTTCTGCCCGGCCTCGATGTCCTCGTGGTCGCCGGTGAACTCGATGCGCAGCCGGCCGGACTCGTCGGCCAGCTCGCAGATCAGCACCGGACCGCGCCGCCGTCGCTCCGCGGTGATCTCGGTCAGCCGGCCCGAGACGGTGGCCGTCCGGCCGGGTGTCAGCGAGCCGATCGGCAGCGCGTGGGCGGTCGTCGGCGGCTGGCTGTACGCGCGGATTTCCGTCGATTCGCCGGTCATCCGGGTGACCACCCGCTCGAACGCCTCGGTGAACTTCTGCTCGGGCAGGTTCGGGAACGCGGCGCGGATGTGCGACTGCACGTCGTAGGGCACGATCGTGGCCGCGGCCTGCGGAATCCGGCTGATCACCTTGGCGATCCGGTCCGCCGTGCGATCGTGCAGCAGCCGGCCGAGCAGTGGCGCGTAGGTGCGCCGGGGCAGCAGCATGGTCACCCCGGTGCCTTCCTCGGCCAACGCCGCCAGCACCAGTTCCTGTGCCGCGCGCGGCACCCGCCGGTCCGGACAGTCGATGATCTTCAACGGAACGTCGACCCGCAGGTCCTCCCAGCGTCGGCGCAGCCGCTCGGCGTGTGCCTCGTCGATCATGAAGTGCACCGCCTTCAGCTCGGTGGCGCGCAGGCTCCGGCCGTAGCGGATCGCCTCCAGCACCGCGAGATCGAGCGAGCTGACGCAGACGTAGACCCGGTGCCGGGCGTAGTTGGGCGTGCGGATCTCCTTCTCCCGCACCCGGTCCAGGATCGCCGCCTCGGCGCGGTACTCCCGGTTGAGCCGCATCAGGGTGAACACCAGGATCGGGAAAACCACCACGACCAGCCAGGCGCCCTCGGTGAACTTGGTGATCGCGAAGATGATCACCACGATGGTGGACAGGATGCCGGCCGAGAGGTTGATCGCCAGCCGCCGTCGCCAACCCGGTGTGCGGTGCCGCAGGTGGTACTTGGTCATGCCGTAGCCGGCGGCGGAGAAGCCGGTGAACACACCGATCGCGTAGAACGGCACCAGGTTGTTGACGTTCGCACCGGCGACCAGCAGCAGCGCCACGGACAGCACGGTGAGCGCGATGATGCCGTTGGAGAAGACCAGGCGGTGGCCGCGCCGGGTGAGCTGGCGGGGCAGGAACCGGTCGCTGGCCACGAAATTGGCCAGGAACGGGAAGCCGTTGAAGCTGGTGTTGCCGCCGGTGTAGAGGATCAGCGCGGTGGCGGCCTGGATGAGCGCGAACATCGTGTTGCCGAACGCGCCGTACCCGTACACGGCGTGCGCCTCCTGGGAGAGCACGGACGGATAGCCGACCGAGTACGGGGTGGCGTGGGTGGCGTAGGCCAGTAGTGACACGCCGGCCACCATGACGCCCAGCAGCGTCGCCATCACGGTCAGCACCTTGCGGGCGTTGCGGCCTTCCGGCTTGCGGAACGCGCTGACCGTGTCCGAGATCGCCTCGACACCGGTCAGCGACGATCCGCCGTTGGCGAACGCGCGGAGCAGCACGAACAGCGTCGCGCCCATCACGAAACCGTTGCCCTTGGCCACCGTCACCGCGCCGGTCAGGTGCGCCGAGTCGTACTGCGGCAGGCCGGTGGTCACCCAGCGGACGACGCCGACCACGATCATCAGCAGCACCATGCCGACGAAGAAGTACGCCGGCATCGCGAACGGCCGCCCGGCCTCCCGGATGCCGCGCAGGTTCAGGTAGCACAGCACCAGCACCACGCCGATGGTGATTTCCAGGTTGTACGGACCCAGGGCCGGGATCGCCGACACCACCGCGACGGTGCCAGCGGCGCACTGCACCGCGACCGTCACCACGTAGTCGATCAGCAGCGCGGCGGCCGCGATCTGCGCCCATCTCGGCCCGAAGTTGTCCCTGGCCACCACATACGAGCCGCCGACCCGGGTATAGGCCATGACGACCTGGCGGTACGACGCCGCGACCAGGATGAGGATCACCAGCACGACCCCGGTCAGCGGCAGCAGCAGGCTGAACGCCGCCAGGCCGGCGTAGGGCAGCAGCTCGATGAGCATTTCCTCGGAGCCGTACGCCGTGGACGACATCGCGTCCGAGGACAGCACGCCCAGGGCGATCGGATTGGACAGTCGCTCGCCGTGGAGTTGCTCGTTGATCAAAGGCCGGCCGAGCAGCACCCGCTTCAGCGCGTACCCGACGGACTCCTGCAGACCGGCTGAGCGAACCGGCCCCCGTTGGCCTACCACGTAACCCTCTCCCCGAACCGCCGTCGTCCGTCTGTCGCTGTCGCTGTCGTTCGTCTGTCGTCGTCGCGCGAATGCTGCCCGTATGCCGTGCGGTGCACCATGGTGTCGCTGAGTGTCGCTGCTCACAGTGTCCGCCACAGTGTCCGTGCCGGACGACATGGCCGCACCGCAGGGGTCCGTCTGTGCTGGTCATCACGGCTACGCACATTGGCGTAGCGCGCTGGCAGCGGGTCGCGGAATCGGCTTAGCGTGTCCGAACAGGCCAGATCGGCCGGTGAGGACAGGTGATCCCCATGTTGAGACAGGTCAATCCGCTCAGTCCGCCCCCGGCGCCGGTGGGCATCGCGATCATCGACCAGATCCCGCTGTTCCGCGAGGCCCTGGCCGCCCGCGTCCTGCGGGACCCACGGCTGCGGCTGATCGGCGCGACCGGCCATCAGCACGCCGCTGTGCTGATGCGCCACCGGCAGGGGCTGGACGTGCTGATCGTGGACGCCGCGCTGGATCAGCGTGGACAGCTCACCCGATTGTTCACCCACGCCCGCGGCGGGGCGGCCGTGCTCGTGCTGGTGCGGGAACCCTGGAACACCGCCGACTACCTGCGCACCATGCTCGCCGCCGGCGCGGCCGGCGTGCTGTGCCGGGACGCCGAGCCGGACCGGTTGCTGGCCGCCGTCGGCCGGACGCATGCCGGCCAGCCGCATGCCGGCCAGCCGCATGCCGGCCCGTCGGATGGCGGTCAGTCGTATGTCGACCCGGCGCTGGCGCGGTTGCTGGCCGGCGAGCCGCCCGGGCCAAGGTCGGAGTCGCCGCTCGCCGAATTCAGACTGTCACGACGCGAGTACCAGGTGCTACAACTGGTAGCGGACGGCTTGTCCAATCGGGACATCGCCGCCGAGCTGTTCCTGTCCGTTGAGACGGTGCGCACACACACCAAGGGCATCCTGCGCAGGCTGGACGCCCGCGACCGGGCGCACGCCGTCGCCCTCGGCTTCGAGCGGGGTCTGCTCGCCGGTTCCGGCGCATCGGGGCGCCAGCGGCGCGGGCCACGTCTGCTGGCCGGCTGACCGCGGCCGATCGGGGCTGGTCGGGCAACCGGCTCGGACCGACCGGCGCCGGCCCGCTGATGTCCAACTGTCGCGTCATGCCTGGTCGGTGGCGCCGTCTCCTCGGCACGGAGGAGGTGGTGCCGTGCGGTCCGCGCATGTCGACCTGCTGGCTGAGGTGGGCGCGATCCTGGGCAGCGCCGCGCCCAGGGCCGATCGGGCCGTGGAGGTGTTGGCCCAGCTGCGGACCGTGGTGCCGTACGCGGCGGCGTCCATCACGGCGCTGCCGCCCGCGCCTGCCGGACGGATCGAGCACACAACCCTGGCCAACGACGGCTACTCCGGTCCCGTCGAGGAGCATCTGAACGACCGGTTCGTTCATCAGGACCCGGTGTACCTGCTGATGCGCAGCCGGTACGGCCCGCCGCTGCGCTGGCGGGACGCGCCGTTCTCGTACCGGGACACGTTCTCCGTGCGGGAGGTCTTCGTCCCCGCCGGATTCGATGAGGGCGTCACGGTGTGCCTGCACAACCGCGGCGGCCGCTACACCGGCAGCCTGCACGTCAGCGTGGACGATCACCGGCGTCCCACCGACGAGGACCTGGAGTTGCTGGTCTACCTGCGACGGATGCTGGGCACGCTGGCCGATCTCGGCCCGGCCCCGCCGCCGATGGTGACCGGGACCGGACCAGCGAGTCTTTCGCCGCCGTCCGCCGAGCTGGTTCGGCACGTTCGGGCGCTGGCCGCGCGGTCCGCGTTGCCGCCGTGGTTCTTCTGGCGTTCGCCCGGCGGCGACCTGCGGATGGTCACCGCTGAGCGGGTCGGGTCGGAGATCCAGGTCACCGAGCGCGCGGGCACGCCGCCGTACGGACTGTCGCTGCGCGAATTGGAAGTGCTGGTGCTGGTGGCGAACGGCCAGACCAACACGCGGATCGCCCATACCTTGCGGATATCACCGAAGACGGTGGCCAAGCATGTGGAGAACATTCTGTCCAAAATGGATGTCCGCAGCCGAACCGAGGCTGCCGTCCGCGCTGCCCGCAGCGGTCTCGTGCTGATCTCGCCGGCCGCCCCGTCCTCGGGTGTCTGCGGACCCTGTTGATTGCCGAGCCGCTCACGTCCGGGTAAGGTATCCGATAAGATACCCCTGAGGTCGGAGTAGCGATGTTGACATCCGGGACATTGCTGAAGCGGGTTCGGCAGGCCGCCGGGCTGAGTCAGCGTGAGCTGGCGCGTCGGGCCGGCACGTCCCGGACGACGTTGTCGGCTTATGAGCATGGGGCGAAGTCCCCGACGTTCGCGACCGCCGAGCGTCTGCTGTTCGCGGCGGGGTACGAGTTCGCAGTGTTGCCACACCTGCAGTTCGCCGACCAGGTTACGTCTCGGGGGCGTGTCGTCGCGGTGCCGACGGCGCTGCCGCGCTTGGCACTGCGGGATGCGCTGGCGACCGTGGCGCTGCCATTGCACCTGAACTGGTCAGCGCCGGGCCGGTTGTATCGGCTCGCTGATCGGAGCGATCGGGCGCGGGTATATGAGATCGTGCTCCGTGAGGGAACATCTCGCGACATCGTGAAATACATAGACGGGGCGCTGCTGGTCGACCTGTGGGATGAGCTGGTGTTGCCGCGCGATGTCCGTGATGCATGGGCGCCGTTGATCGAACAGACATCGGCAGAAGTGGCGTAGCGTTCAGTGACCTTGTCGCGGGTTCCTGTTGGCCGGCGGTGGTGCTCTGGCCGCGCAGCGATTGACCAGTCGATCAACGCACGACCTGGATTTCTTCACCGCGGACGGTGACGCGGTCCCGACGGCGAGGGACGAGTTCGAGCGGGCCGTTGCGAAACGCGGTTGGCGGGTTGAGCGCGTCCGGGACGCGGAGACATTCTGTCGAATGATCGTGCATGGGCCGGAAGATCTGCTGGTCGACTTAGCCTCGACTCGGCTGCGGAACAGCCGGCCAGCATCAGCATCGCCGGACCCACTTTTGCCTTGTCGGAGTTGGCAGGTCGGAAGATGGTCGCACTGTTCGACCGTGCGGAGGCCCGCGACTTTGCCGACGTGTACGTGTTGGCCAGTCGCTACAGCAAGCAGCGGCTTCTGGAGTTCGCGGCCAGTGTGGACAGTGGATTCAATCATGACGTGTTCGCCGACATGATGGGCATGCTTCGCCGCTTTGTTGACGCCGATCTGCCAGTCCAGTCAACAGAAGTTGCCAGGCTTCGCGAGTTTTTCAGGATTTGGCGGGACGAACTCGCGGGGGAGTGAACCCGCGAGTCGGTGTTGCGGGCCTCGGCGGGATCAGGCGTCGGTAGGGGTCCGGTGGGCGTCGAGGAAGGCCCACATCAGCGTCGCGCCGGCGGCGGCCTGGCCGACATCCGCGCTGTACGGCAGGTTGGTCTGGGTCGCTGACGGCCAGAAATGGCTCAACCCGTTGTACAGCAAGGACTCCACCGCCGATCCGAGCCGACAGTCTGTCCACAGTGTCAGTCGCGCCGGCGGGACGGCACTGTTGTCGCTCGCGGCGGAGCAGCCGTCGCGAGCCCGCCACGCGGTGACCACGCCGTCGATCACCTGGGTCGCGGTTCGCGGCGGGTCGGTGGTCGCCAGTTCCGGGTCGGCCGTGCCGTCGCTGATCAGCACCGGCACCGGCACGCCAGTGTTCCGGCAGGTCTGCGTCGGCGCCGCGGCGAAGACCGCGAACGCGGCGAACACCCCCGGCTGCGCGCAGATCTCGGTGAACGCCATCCGCGCGCCGTTGCTGTATCCGACCAGGTACACCCGCGATCGGTCGATCGGATAGTGGCTGGCCACCTCGCCGACCGTGGCGGTGAGGAACGCGGTGTCGTCGACATCGTCGGCCGCCGCGTCCCCGCAGCAGCCACCGGCGTTCCACGACTGGTCGTACCCGACCGGATAGACAAGAATCGCCTTGCCCTGCTGGGCCAGCGGCAGGAATCCGGTGCGTGGCTCCTCGATGGACGGGTCGACGTACCGGCCGTGCAGGATCATGATCATCGGCAGCGGGCCGTGCGCCCCCGCGGGCGCGACCACGTCGTACGTTCGCGCCCTGCCGTCGACGGTCAGTGCGTGGGCGGTCGCGCTGACGGCGCCCACGGCCGGGCCGCCGATGCTCGCCGTGCCACAGGCGGCCAACATCGCGGTGCACAACAGAGCGGCCAGCAACAGGTACCCGACGGCTGGACCCGACCGTCCACTCCGTTGTGCCGCCATGCCGCTAGTGTGCCCGCAGTGGCGCGAAACCACGGTAAGCATCTGCTGTTGAATCAGCCGAATCTACTGCGGATACCTCCATGATTCAGTTCCATTCCTGGCCGTTTGCTGGCAGTCGGATGGGAACATTCTGAACCCTCCCTGGGGTTTTAATAGTCTCTTAATCCGCTCCTAAGCAGCTCACATCCGAGAAGTCAACACTGGGCCGGGTCGTCCCACGATGTTGGAGGATGCATGGCACTGGTGTCCAGGCTGTTGACGGCTCGCGCGAAGGAGCGGCCCGACTCATCGGCGTTCATCACCGGCGCGGACGGCCGGGCACTGTCCTGGCGGGAGCTGGCCGGTCACGGCGAGAGCTGGCAGGCGGTGGCTCGGCTGCGCGGCCTGCCGGCGCGGGCCCGGATCGGTGTGCTGATCGGGGATCCGCTGCTGTTCGCGGCCGGCTATCTCGGCGCGCTCGCCGCCGGACTGACCGCGGTACCGCTCGATCCTCGGCTCACCGAGTCGGAACTGGCCGCATCGCTGGCCCGCCTCCGGGTGGACGTGCTGGTGACCGACGATCCGACCGCGTGGGCCGGCGTCGAGACCTGGGCGATGGCCCATTCCGGCCCGCTGCCGGTCACCCGCCCGTCGACCACGGCCCGGCCGAGCGCCGGCGCGGCCACGCGGCCGGC
>DASZLR010000269.1:0-3380 GCA_035552275.1 Pseudonocardiaceae bacterium
GTGTCCCACCCCGTTTTTGGTTACACTCCGTGTTGTGCCAGGCGACGGTCAGTCGACGATCAGGTGTGTAGGCGCCGTCGTGGTGGACGGTGCCCGCCGGATGCTACTGGTCCAGCGGGGCCAGGAACCGGGACGGTGGCGATGGTCACTGCCCGGCGGTCGGGTCGAACCGGGCGAAACGGACAGCCAGGCGCTGATCCGGGAGATCGCCGAGGAGACCGCGCTCACAATTCGGCCTGGCGCCCTGTTCGGCGTAGTGACCCGGCCGGCGCCGGCCGGCGAGTACGTGATCTACGACTACGCCTGCGCGGTCGTCGCGGGCGTGGCCCGCGCCCGATCGGACGCCGCCGACGTCCGCTGGGTGGACCAGGCCGCCTTCGAGGCGCTGGATCACGATGGCCGGCTGGTCGACCTGCTGGCGCGGACCCTGCGCGACTGGAAAGCCCTGCCGTGGGCGTGACCCGCGCGGGCAGCGTCCGGCCATCGCGCCGGGCGAGGACTCAGCCGGCAAGCCATTCGAGGCGGTCGCCGTGCGGCGTGGTGCGGGCAAGGGCGGTGGCGGCGGGTTTTCCGTCCGTCCAGCGGACGAGACCGAGCGCGGAGAACAGTTTTCCGCCCTGCCAGTGTCCGTCCTGCCACCGCAGATCGGCGCGGTCGGGCAGGACTTCGACGAGCGCGGCGGAGTAGTCCTCCAGGCTGATCCACCACAGTGGCCGGCGAGCGGCCAGTTCGTGTAGCGCGGCCACGAAATCGGTGCGCCGCCGCGGGCTGAGGTAGGTGATCGCGTGGCTGTGGAAGACGATCAGCGGCAACTCGGCGGGAATTCGTTCGGCGGCGATGGCGAGATCGTCCACCGCGTCGCCGGCGATCAGCTCCGGTCGCTGCTTGGTCTGCGCCGCGGCGGCCATGTTGAACAGCCGCAGCCGGTCCGGCTGATCGGCCCAGACGCACGCTTCCAGCCAGGCGAGCTGATCCTCGTCGCGTAGGTCGACCGGACGGCGGTCCAGGCCGATCTTCGCCGCCACCGCGAGTTTCTTGGGCAGCGCCGGTGGTTTGCGGCGGCCCGCCAGATCAAGCCGGGTGTGCAGGACCAGCGGAGCCTTGGCCGGGCCGACGGAGATCTGCTCGCCGCCGGCCAACTGGTAGCGGTAGCCGTAGCGGTCCAGGCCGAGCAGCAGGCCGGCGCTGGCGCCCACTTCCAACAGCCCGATCGGCGCGCCGGCCTGCTTCGCGGCCAGGGCGACCGCCGGATACAGCATGGCCGCGCGCCGAACCTCGTTCGTCTGGGTGACGTGGGCGGCGATCAGCTCGCGCATCCGGTCGGCCCGGTCCAGCACGAACGACCGGAACATCGGCCAGGTCTGCGAGTCGACGCCGTAGTCGCCGCCGACCGACGGGTAGTACCGGGACAGCGCGCACACCGGGTCGGAGAGCACCAAGCGATGCGCGGCGGCCAGAAACAGCAGAACGGACTTGGCATCGTCCGGCTCGGCGGCGGTGAGCAGCGCGGCGACCTCGTCGTCCTCGGCCGCCGCGGATGTGAGGTGCGCATACAGTGGGGACTCGCCGGCCGCCTCGCTGTCCGCGAACGTCCGAAGTCTGTCTCTGACCACGTCCAGCGAGGTCGGCACGCTCGTCCTCCTAGTTCACGGCTGCGCTCATGACGTCGGCACGGGACGTCCGGGCTGCTCACCGCCCCGGGCGTCGCCGTAGGACCGCTTCGGCACCATGACCTTGCGGCGGAACACGCACACCACGGTGCCGTCCTGCTTGTACCCGCGAGTCTCCACGTAGACAACACCCCGGTCGTCCTTGGACTTCGAGGGCGTCTTGTCGAGAACCTCGGTCTCACCGTAGATGGTGTCGCCGTGGAAGGTCGGCTTGACGTGCTTCAGCGATTCGACCTCAAGGTTGGCGATGGCCTTGCCGGAGACGTCGGCCACGGACATGCCCAGCAGCAGGGAGTAGATGTAGTTGCCGACCACGACGTTCTTGCCGAAATCGGTGGTCTCCTCGGCATAGTGCGAGTCGAGGTGCAGCGGATGGTGGTTCATGGTGATCAGGCAGAACAGGTGATCGTCGTACTCGGTGACCGTCTTGCCCGGCCAGTGCTTGTAGACCGCTCCGACCTCGAACTCCTCGTAGTACCGGCCGAACTGCACGCTGCCTCCTTGCGGCGCGGCCCCGGTCCGCCAGGGCCCTCTGGTTACCAACGGGTAGACAGTCTTACCCGTTCGACTCGGTCGCGCGCACCGGGTGTGGCCAGCTCCACTGCCACCCATCCACCCAGCGGATCGTCGTCAACGGCCGGACGAGCTTGAAGAAGGCCTGGGCTGAGCGTCCTAGTCCGCGAGGACGGCCGTTGGGTCGGCCATCGCTCGCTTTCGTAAGCTGGTTGTGGAAAATCGCCAGTACGGCGATAAGACCATCGTGGTCGTGTGAGTGGTGGCGAGCCAAGTCGATAGTGCGTGTTATGAGCTCCCCAAGGAATGCTTCTGGGCCCAGGTATTCAGCCTTGACCCTGCCGGCGACTCACTACCCACGCCGTTAGACCATTGTGGACTGTCCAGTTTCGTAGGCGTTCATCCAATCGGGTGATGGTCGCGGGATTTCACGGCGCAACTCCCATGTGGATAGTGGAGGCAGCAACGGAATCTGTCGCAGGAGGCGATCTGGTGTCGACCATCGTCGTTCCCGCCCTGAACCGGCTCAAGCTCGGCCGGATGCTGTGCCAGTTCCGCGAACGGAGCGGGCTCACCCAGGAACTCGCCGCCGCCGACCTGGATATGTCGGACAGCTCGCTGAGCAGAAACGAGAAGGGCCAGATCGCGCCGCATCCCTTGGCAGTACGGGCGATGTTGGAGTTGTACTACGTCCCGCGCGACGGCTGGGACGACGTCCTGGAACTGGCCCGAGAAGCCAAGCGCGGCGCGTGGTGGCAGGTCCTGGGTATCTCGGCGCAGGCGTACGTGGCGTTGGAGTCGGAAGCGATCGCGATCCGGAATTTCGAGCTGGCGTTCATTCCCGGCCTGTTGCAAACCGAGGAGTACGCCTGCGAGGTGTTCACCCTGGACGACGCGCGCCGGCGGAGTCGCTCGCTGGCGATCCGAATGAACCGACAGGAACGGCTGCACGCCGACGAGCCGTTGCGACTGCACACCATCATCGATGAGACCGCGCTGATCCGGCCGATCGGCACTGAGCGGGTCCACTACGACCAGTTGCGACATGTGGCCGCCATGGCCGAACTGCTCAAGATCACCGTTCAGGTGCTGCCGCAGCCGATCGGCGTCAGCGTCGGTATGCGTGGCGCATTCAATGTGCTCAGCTTTCCGCCGGACACGATTGACGACGTCGGCTATGTCGATCACGCGGCCGGA
>DASZLR010000270.1:0-4708 GCA_035552275.1 Pseudonocardiaceae bacterium
TGGCATCCTCTCGCACGCTCGATTTCTCGGACACTTTCCTTGCCGCGACCGACAATCGCGGTGTCGACATCGTGCTCAACTCGCTGACCCGCGATTTCGTGGACGTCTCCCTGCGGCTGCTGCCCCGTGGCGGCCGGTTCATCGAAATGGGCAAGGTCGACATCAGGTCGGCCGACGATCTGCCGCCGGACGTCGAGTATCAGTCGTTCGAGCTGATGGACGCCGGCCACGACCGCATCGGCCGGATGCTGGCGGATGTGGTGGCGCTGTTCGAAAGCGGTGCGATCCAGCCGCTGCCGGTGACGGCCTGGGACATCCGCCGTGCGCCGGAAGCGTTCCGGCACCTCAGTCGCGCACGTCACGTCGGCAAGGTGCTGCTGACGATGCCGACCTCGCTCGACCCGGCCGGCACGGTGCTGGTGACCGGCGGCACCGGCACGCTCGGCGCCCTGCTGGCTCGCCGGCTGGTGACCCAGCACCAGGTCCGGCACCTGTTGCTGGTCAGCCGACGGGGACCGGACGCGCCCGGCGCGGATGACCTGGCCGCCGAACTGACGGCACTCGGCGCATCGGTGCGGATCGCGGCGGTGGACGTGGCCGACCGCGACCACCTCGCCGACCTGCTCGCCGAGGTGCCGACCGAGCATCCGCTCACCGCGATCGTGCACGCGGCCGGGGTGCTGGACGACGCGGTCGTGGGGTCGGTCACCACCGAACGGCTGGCCGCCGTGCTCCGGCCGAAGGTCGACGCGGCGTGGCGTCTGCATGAGTTGACCAGGCATCTCGATCTTGCCGCGTTCGTGTTGTTCTCCTCGGCCGCCGGAGTGTTCGGTGGCGCGGGGCAGGCCGCCTACGCCGCCGCGAACACCTTCCTGGACACCCTCGCGGAGTATCGAAGCAATCGCGGCCTCGCCGCGACCTCGGTGGCGTGGGGTCTGTGGGAGCGGGCCAGCGGCATGACCGGGCACCTGGGCCAGATCGAACTCGCCCGACTGAGCCGGAGCGGGCTGGTCGCGTTGTCCGCCGAACAGGCGCTCGCGGTGTTCGACACAGCGCTGGGCCTCGATCACGCGCACGTGGTGGCGACCGGACTCGACCTCAGCGGTCCCCGTTCCCGCGATCAGGTTCCGGTGATCGCCCGGGATCTGTTGCCGCGCAACACTGTCCGTCGCTCGACCGCGAGCACCGTGGCGACGAGCGATTCACTCGATCAGCGGCTGGCCAGACTGGACGACCGGGACCGCAGGGTGGTGCTGCTCGATCTGGTGCGGGCGCAGGCTGCCGCCGTGCTCGGGCATTCGAACGCCGATTCGGTGGACGCCGATCGCGCGTTCAAGGACGCCGGTTTCGACTCGCTCACCGCGGTGGAGCTACGCAATCGGCTGATCTCCGCGACCGGTGTCCGGCTGCCGCCGACGGTGATCTTCGACTATCCGACACCCGCCGCGCTGTCCGGGCATCTACTCATCACGATCGTTCCGTCCACACCACAGACAGCGCGGCCAACCGACCCAAGCGAGGTGCTGGCCGATCTGGGCCGGTTGGAAGCCGCGCTGTCCGAGCGACGAAACGACGCGCTGCCGGCGCAGACCCGGACCGAGATCGCCGACCGGCTGCGGCGGGCGCTGGACCGGTGGGACGAGTCGACGCGATCGGAGCCGGCCGATCTGGAACCAACCGACATCGACGCGATCTTCGAGCTGATCGACACCGAACTTGGCCGGGCCGAACAGTGATCCGCACGACAGTGATCCGCACGAGGACCCACACGACTGATCCGGGGAGGGTGGCCTGGCATGGCCGATAACGAGAAGCTGGTGGCGTCGCTCAAACGGGTGTCCGACGAACTGCGGCAGACCCGCTCCCGGCTGGCCGAGATCCAGTCGGCCCGCCGGGAGCCGATCGCGATCATCGGTATGGCCTGCCGATTCCCCGGCGGGGTCCGGTCGCCGGAGGACCTGTGGCGGCTGGTGGCCGAGGGCGTGGACGCGATCGGCGATTTCCCCACCGATCGCGGCTGGGACGTGGATGCGCTGTATGACCCCGATCCGGATGCGGCCGAGCGCAGTTACACCCGATCCGGTGGCTTCCTGGATGAGCCCGGCCAGTTCGACGCCGAGTTCTTCGGCATCGGTCCGCGGGAGGCGCTGGCGATGGATCCGCAGCACCGGTTGCTGCTGGAGACAGCATGGGAGGCCATCGAACGCGCCGGCATCGAGCCAGCGATGCTGCGCGGCAGCCGAACCGGCGTTTTCGCCGGGCTCATCGCCCAGGAGTACGTGTCGTTCGCGGCCGGCCTGCCCGAAGGGCTGAACGGATATCTGATGACCGGCAACGCGGCGAGCGTCGCGTCCGGCCGGATTTCCTACACCTTCGGATTCGAGGGTCCGGCGGTCACCGTGGACACCGCCTGCTCGTCCTCCCTGGTCGCGCTGCACCTGGCCGCCCAAGCCCTCCGCGCCGGAGAATGCGACCTCGCCCTCGCCGGCGGCGCCACCGTGATGGCCAGCCCGGCCACCTTCCTGGAGTTCAGCCGGCAGCGTGGCCTGTCCCCGGACGGCCGGTGCCGGGCCTTCGCGGCCGGCGCGAACGGGACCGGATTCGGCGAAGGGGCCGGACAGCTTGTGCTGGAACGACTTTCCGACGCGCGACGGCATGGTCACCCGATCGTGGCAGTGCTGCGCGGTTCGGCCGTCAATCAGGACGGCGCCAGCAACGGCCTCACCGCACCGAATGGACCAGCACAGGAACGGGTGATCTGGGCCGCGCTGGCCAACGCCGGCCTGGAACCCTCCGATGTGGACGTTATCGAGGGACACGGCACCGGCACCACCCTCGGCGACCCCATCGAAGCCCAAGCCCTACTCGCCACCTACGGACAACGCCGACAAAACCCACTACTACTCGGTTCGATCAAATCCAACATCGGCCACACCCAAGCAGCCGCCGGCATCGCCGGCGTCATCAAGATGGCGCAGGCCATCGCACACGGCCGACTGCCGAGAACGCTGCACGTCGACCAGCCGTCGCCGCATGTCGACTGGCCGGCCGGCTCAATCGAGCTGCTGGCGGAATCGCGCGCCTGGGCACCGGAAGCCGGCCGGACCCGCCGGGCGGCGGTCTCGTCCTTCGGCATCAGCGGCACCAACGCGCACGTCATCATCGAGGAACCACCGGCGGTCGAACCCGCGCCGCATGCTCAACCCGCGCCCGGCGGCGACCTGGTGTCGATGCCGATTTCGGCACGTTCCGCGTCCGCCCTTCGCGGCCAGGCGCAGCGGCTGCTCGACTTCGCCCAGCACAATCCGGCGACCGATCTCGGCCAACTGGCCCGCTGCCTGGCGGCCAAACCGGTGTTCGATCACCGCGCGGTGATCGTCGCGGCCGATCAGACCGAACTGGTGAACGCGCTGCGACGGCTCGCTTCGGGCGAACCGGCCGCGAACGTGATCACCGGCGTGGCCGGCAAGTCCGGCCGGACCGCGTTCCTGTTCACCGGACAGGGCAGCCAGCGCGTCGGCATGGGTCGGCAGCTGTATGAACGGGAACCGGTGTTCGCGAAGGCGCTGGACGAGATCGGTGGCCACCTGGACGAGTTCCTGGACCGGCCGATCCGGGAGGTGATCTTCGCCCAGCCGGAGGAGGCGGACGCCGCGCTGCTCGACCAGACCGCGTTCACCCAGGCGGCGCTGTTCGCCTTCGAAGTCGCGCTGTGTCGGCTGATCGAGTCCTACGGCTGCACGCCCGACTACCTGATCGGCCACTCGATCGGGGAACTCGCCGCCGCGCACGTCGCCGGCGTGCTGCCGTTGCGCGAGGCCTGCGTGCTGGTTGTCGCACGGGGCCGGCTGATGCAGGCCGCTCCGATCGGCGGCGCGATGATCTCGGTTCAGGCCGCCGAAGCCGACGCCGCCGCCGCGCTCGCCGGCCGCCTGGACCGGGCCGGCATCGCGGCCGTGAACGGTCCACATGCGACAGTGATCTCCGGAGACGAGGCCGTGGTCGCCGAGATCGCCGCCGAGTTCCGCGCCCGGGGCGTCAAGGTGCGGCGGCTTCGGGTCAGCCGGGCCTTCCACTCCCCGCACATGGACGGCATTCTCGGCACGTTCGGCCGCGCCGCCGGCAAGCTCAGCTACCGAACGCCCGCGACCCCGGTGGTGTCGAACCTGACCGGCCGGATCGCCGAGGGCCCGCAACTCACCTCGGGCGGCTACTGGGCCGACCACATCCGGGGCACCGTGCGGTTTTTCGACGGCGTGCGCACGCTGGAAAGCCTGGGCGTGCGGCACTGGCTGGAGATCGGGCCGGACGCGACGCTGAGCGCGCTGGCCGCGCAGAGCCTGGCCGGCGGCGAGTCCAGCGCGACGGTCGTGCCGGCCCTGCGTCCCGGTCAGCCCGAGCCGAACAGCGCGCATACGGCCCTGGCCCGATTGTTCGTGGCCGGCGCGGCCATCGATTGGCGCCGGGCGCTCGGCCCGGCGTCCGCGGAACCGACCTCGCTGACGCTGCCGACGTACGCCTTTCAGGGTGACCGGTACTGGCTCGATCAGCCGACGCTATCCCGAATCCAGGGCCGGCCAGCGGATTCCGCCACGCCGGAACTCACCGCCCAGGAGCTCGACGGCGCGGCCGAACCGGACGAGTCATGGTTGCGGCAGGTGGCCGCGGTCCCGGAGGGCGACCGGGAACCGCTGGTGCTCGACATGCT
>DASZLR010000271.1:0-11981 GCA_035552275.1 Pseudonocardiaceae bacterium
AAGATTCCCAGGAGCGGACCACGTTCTCGGGCTCGTCCAGCCGCGTGAGGGACAGGCAAGCGGCCGGTGCCTGGAGGACAACCCGGCGCCGGCCGCGCCACCACCGTGTCCGCTCGGTGGGCGACGCTCCAGGGCTTGCGCGGGCGTAAAGGGAAGGGAAAGTATGCCGGCGGGTGAACCGTTGGGGCCGATGGTCCGGATCGGTGTGCTGCGTGACGCCATGGTCTGACGGCCGGACAACCAGGCATCGCCCGCTCAGTGGGCCAGCGCGTACAGCCGGGTGCCGTTGAGGTCCGCACGGACCAGAATGCCCTGCTGGGCAAGGAGTTCCAGATGCGCCTCGATTTCGAGCACCGCGGTCATCTGGTGGACGAGCGCGAGCTCATCGAGCCGGCGTTGGTGCCGTGTCCAGGGCAGTGCCGCCGCCACCTCGAACGCGTTGCCGTCCCCAGCCCGAACCTGATCGGCCACGGCCGAAAGCCGTCGATCGTGATGGGCGATCAACTCATCGATCCGGGTGTGTGCGCTGCGGGTTACTGGACCATGCGCCGGCAGCAGCAGCGCGTCGGGCTGGTCGCGGACGATCCGCAGCGAGTCCAGATAGGACAGCAGCGGGAATGGTCCGGGGGAGTACTCGAAACCGAGTGAGGGGGTGATGTGCGGCAGCACGTGATCGCCGGCGAACAGCAGCCCGGCCGTGTCGTGCCGGAACACCACATGCCCTCTGGTGTGTCCCGGCGTGGCGACGACGTCCAGTTTGCCGTTGCGCAGCGCGACCCGGTCGCCGTCATCGAGCCAGCCGTCCGGAAGTCCAAAGGGGACGGAAAGCTGGTCCGGCGGGAACTCGATGGCGGCGACCCGGTCCGCGAGTTCCGCCGCGCCGCAGCCGCGCAACATGGCCGCCTGGCGCGGATGCGGGCCGGCGGCGAACTCGAAGTCCTCGATCGAGGGCCGTTCGCCGCGACCCAGCCACACCTGGACGCCCAGCGCGTCCCGCCAGGCGCACGCCTGCGTGTAGTGGTCCCAGTGCGCATGGGTGACCAGAATTTCGGTGACATCGCCGATCCGGTGCCCGATACCGCGCAGCGCCCAACCGATCGCCCGCTCCGTCTCCGCGGTCGCCCAGCCGGAGTCGACCAGCGTCAGCCCGGTCGACCCCTCGATGAGATAGACGTTGACCGCCGCCAGGCCCTCGATCGGCAGGGGCAGCGGGATCCGATGCACACCGTCAACGACCGGATGCGCGCCGGGTTCGGTCCAGTCGTCGGGCTGTTCGGGCAACGGCCTCACCGGGGCTACCACTCCTCACCTGCGTGCTCAAACCGTGCGTGCTCAAAACCTGTGTCCTCAAACACCGCGCTGCGCCTTGCTGGCCGCGCTTGCCGCCTTGCTGCGCTCCCTGATCGTCTCCCAGTCCTGATCGGACAGTGAGGTGAGGCCGGCGAAGGTGGCCGGCCCGGCCAGCCGCTGCCCGCCGTCCATCGCGATCGTCTCACCAGTGAGATAGTCGCACGCGTCGGACAACAGGAACGTGGTGAGGTTGGCGAGTTCTTCGACGGTGCCCATGCGGCCCATCGGAATCTGCTCGGCCTGGGTCGCGCCGACCGAACTGGAGTCGGTCGGATTGAGCATCTCCCAAGCGTAATCGGTCGGGATCGGACCGGGCGCGAGCGCGTTGAGCCGAATCCCGTACCGCGCCCACTCCACGGCCAGCGACATCGTCATCGCGTGCACCGCGGCCTTCGCCATCGCCGAGGGCACCACGAACGCCGAGCCCGTCCACACCCAGGTGGTCAGCGTCGACAGCACCACGCCCGGCAAGCCCTGCTCGATCCACCGCCGGCCAGCGGCGTGCGTGGTGTTGAACGAGCCGTTCAGCACCGTGGACGTGATCGCCTCGAACGCGCGCGGGCTGAGGCTGGCGGTCGGCGCGATGAAGTTGGCGGCGGCGTTGTTGAGCACACCTGTCAGCGGCCCGTGTCGGTCCCAGATCTCCGCCATCGCCGCGTCCACCAGCTCGGCGCGGCGCACGTCCACGGTCTGGAAGTGCGCCTTACCCGGCTCGCCGGCCTCCGCCGCGGCTTCGGCGAGCACCGCTTCCCGCCGGCCCCACAGGTGCACCTCGGCGCCGTGCCCGACGAGATGGCCGGCCACTCCCCGGCCCAGCCCGGTGCCGCCGCCGGTGATCAGGATTCGCTTGCCCACCAACAGATCCGGTGCGAACACGGACTTGTGTGTCTGCTGCACAACGGTCCTCCGCAGCGGTTGTCGGCTGAGGGATCAGTGCGCGCGGTAAGCCGCGAAGTCTGGCTTGCGCTTCTCGTTGAACGCGTTGATCCCCTCCTGCGCCTCGGCGGAGTCGCCGAACGTCTTGAGGTATGAGTAGGCGAGTTGGCCGACGCTGGCGAACTGCTCGGTGTCGGTGTTGAAGGACTGCTTGAGCACCTTCAGCGCGGTCGGCGACAGCGCCAGGATCTCGTCGGCCCAGGCGCGGACCTCGGCGTGCAACTGGTCGGCCGGCACGACCTTGTTGACCAGGCCCCAGTTCTCGGCCTGCTCGGCGGAGTAGCGGCGGCACAGGAACCAGATCTCCCGGGCGCGCTTCTCGCCGACGGCGCGGGCCAGGTATCCGGTGCCGAAACCGGCGTCGAAGGACCCGACCCGCGGCCCGTTCTGGCCGAACACGGCGTTGTCAGCGGCGATGGTGAGGTCGCACAGCACGTGCAGCACATGCCCGCCGCCGATGGCGAATCCGTTGACGGCGGCGATCACCGGCTTGGGGACGTCGCGGATCACGTGGTGCAGCGCGTCGATCTCGAACAGGCCGCTGTCGGACGGGCCGTAGTCGCCGGTCTCCGCGCGCTGCTTCTGGTCGCCGCCAGTGCAGAACGCCTTGGTCCCGGCGCCGGTCAGGCAGATGACGCCGACTTCGCTGCTGTTCCAGGCCCGCTTGAAGCTCTTGACCAGCTCGTCCACCGTGCGTGCCCGGAAGGAGTTGTACCGGTCCGGTCGGTTGATGGTGATCCAGGCCAGGCCGTTGTCGACCTTGTATGTGACGTCCGTGAACTCGTCCATCGCCCTCGATGGTCCCTTCGTGTCGCCCGAGCTAAGCCATGTGGTGCACTGTGAATGTAGGTCTGTGAACGTTCGTTTTCAACCGACCCGGATCGGTTCGGAATGGCGGGCAGAGCGGCGACCTGCGCACCTTCCACGGGTGCTCTCTCCAAAGGGTCAGGGATTTCTCCCTGACGGGGGATGGTCGGCGGCGGTTGGTCAACGATGGTTATCGGCGGCGCACACTGTGGGCAGGGACCAGCCAGGAGGTTCGGTGGAACGATCGTTTCGTGACGAGCTGGTGTCGGGCGGCGCGGCGGGGCTGCCCGGCGGGTTCTTCGACCGGTTCGTGTTCAACCTGCATCCCGTCGACCGGGCCGCGCCGTCGATCCTGTTCGGCCTGGGCCGCTATCCCGCCGAGGACACCGTCGACGGCTTCGCGATCCTGGTCACCGACACCGAGCAGCGCAACCTGCGCTTCGCCACCGAACTCAGCGCCACCGAGGGCGAGCACGCCGGTCCACTGTCCTGGTCGGTGGTCGAGCCGATGCGGACCTGGCGGATCGCGCTGGGGTCCAATCCGACCGGGCTTGAGTTCGACCTCACCTGGCGGGCCCGCGCGCCCGCCTGGATCGGCGATATCAGCGTGACCAACGACCAGGCCACCACGACGTCGTTCGAGCATCTGTTCCAGTCCGGCCGCTACCAGGGCACGGTGTCCGTCGACGGCCAGCGGCAGCACGTCGACGGCTGGTACGGCCAGCGCGACCGCTCCCGTGGGGTGCGCACCATGTCCGGCGGGCAGGGCCTGCACATCTGGTGCCAGGCCCAGTTCCCGGACCGCTCGATCGGCTTCCTGCTGGTCGAGACGAGGCAGCATGAACGGCTGCTGCTGGCGGGCGCGGTCATGCACGAGAGCGGCCAACTCGACCGGATCACCGACGTCCGCCACGACCTGCGCTTCTCCGAGGACCTGGACCTCGATGGCGGGCTGGTCGAGGTGACGACCGGCGGGCGAGCGAGCTACCTCATCGAGATCGACGCCACGGCGCGCGGCGGATACCTCGCCGGCGCCGGCTACGGCGGCCACCACGGCCGGCGGCTGGGCCGCGACCATCTCGAACATGACGTCTATCCGCTGGACGGTTCGGTCACCCCGCGCACCCTTGACTCGGCGCTGACCGACCGGCTCGCGGCGTTTCGCTGGAACGGCACGCCGGGACGGGGGATCTTCGAGTTCGCACTCACCCGCAGCCGTTCGTACACGTACCGGCCGACGTCGCGCTGAGTCGTGGCCAGCTCGGCATGAGCTTCGCCACAATAGTTGCAAGACCGATAGTAGGACGTCAAAGTATTTCGGTGTCGGTCCAGCGTTGGCCGGTGGGTGAGGAGGAGACGTGGCGGAGCCAGTGTTGGTCGCCGGAGCGCGAACCCCGATCGGACGGTTGCTGGGCGCGCTGTCGAACTGCTCGGCCGCGACCCTGGGCGGGACAGCCATCCGGGCGGCGTTGGAGCGCGCGGGCGTCGGCGGGCCGGACGTCGACGCGGTCGTGCTGGGCAATGTGGTGCAGGCCGGTGTCGGCCCGAACCCGGCCCGGCTGGCGGCGGCTCGCGGTGGGGTGCCGATGTCGGTGCCGGCATCGACGGTGAACAAGTTGTGTCTGTCGGGGCTGGCGTCGATCGCGCAGGCCGCGCAGTGGGTCGCGGCGGGTCAGTACGACGTCGTGGTGGCCGGGGGAATGGAGTCGATGTCGAACGCGCCGCATCTGCTGCCGGGCGCGCGGCGCGGCTTTCGTTATGGCGACACCCCTTTGGTCGACGCGTTGGACGAGGACGCGCTGATCTGCGCGTTCGACGGGATTCCGATGGGCGCGGCGACCGAGCGGTATCAGGCGCGGTTGCGGATTTCCCGGCAGGAACAGGACGAGTTCGGCGCCGATTCGCATGCTCGGGCGGCGGCGGCGATCAAGAGCGGGCGGCTGGCCGAGGAGATCACCCCGGTCACCGTGCCGAACCGCACCGGGGAACTGGTGGTGGAGCACGACGAGGGCGTGCGTCCCGGCGTCACCGCCGCCACGTTGGGCCAGCTCGCGCCGGCGTTCAGCGATGACGGGACGATCACCGCGGGCTCGGCGTCGCCGTTGTCCGACGGCGCGTGCGCGGTCGTGGTGACGAGCAAGGAGCGGGCGCGGGCGGCGGGGCTGTCGTGGCTGGCGGAGCTCGGCGGTTACGGAACGGTCGCGGGGCCTGATCCGTCGCTGCTGCACCAGCCGGCGAACGCCATCGGGGACGCGTTGCGGCGGGACGGTTCGCTGACCGTGGACGAGCTGGATCTCATCGAGATCAATGAGGCCTTCGCCGGGGTCGCGATCGCCTCGATGCGCCAGCTGGGGGTGTCGGCGGACCGGGTCAATGTCAATGGCGGCGCGATCGCGTTGGGCCATCCGGTCGGGATGAGCGGCGCTCGGCTGGTGCTGACGTTGGCGATGGAGTTGCGGCGACGCGGCGGCGGAGTCGGCGCGGCCGCGTTGTGCGGCGGCGGCGGGCAGGGCGACGCGCTGATCATCCGCGTCCCGCGCGACTGACCACCGGGATCTCGCGGATCGGCTATCCAGGGAAGGGACGACCCCATGACCAGCTCGGCACCTCTGCACCGCCCGGCGCATCCGGTCCGGTTCGTCACCGCGGCCAGCCTGTTCGACGGCCACGACGCGGCGATCAACATCATGCGCCGCATCCTCCAGGCCCAGGGCGCCGAGGTGATTCACCTCGGCCACAACCGGTCGGTGCGGGAGGTGGTCGACGCGGCGATCCAGGAGGACGTGCAGGGCGTGGCCATCAGCGCCTATCAGGGCGGTCACGTCGAGTACTTCAGCTATCTGGTCGAGCTGCTGGCCGAGCGCGGCGCCGGGCACGTCAAGGTGTTCGGCGGCGGTGGCGGGGTGATCGTGCCGAGCGAGATCGAGCTGTTGCAGTCCCGTGGCGTGGCGCGGATTTTCGCTCCCGCCGACGGCCAGCGGCTCGGGCTGGCCCCGATGATCAATTCGATGATCGAGGCGTGCGACACCGATCTCGCCGCGCGGCCGACGGATTCCTGGGAGGCCCTGGCGTCGGGGGACCAGCGGGCCCTGGCGCGGACCATCACCCGGATCGAGGCCGGCCGGTTGACCGATGATGAGCGGTCCGCGTTGGGCGCGGTCGCCCGACGAGTGCCGGTGCTGGGCATCACCGGCACCGGCGGCGCGGGCAAGTCGTCGCTGACCGACGAGCTCGTCCGGCGGTTCCGGACCGACCAGCAGGACAAGCTGCGGATCGCGGTGTTGGCGATCGACCCGAGCCGGCGGCGCGGCGGCGGATCGCTGCTGGGCGACCGGATCCGGATGAACTGCCTCGACAGCGACCGGGTGTACTTCCGGTCGATGGCGACTCGGCGGGCCGGCTTGGAGGTTCCCGACGGCCTGGCGGACGCGATCATGGCGTGCCGGGCGGCCGGCAACGATCTGGTGATCGTGGAGACGCCGGGCATCGGCCAGGGCGACGCCGCGATCGTGCCCTTTGTGGACCTTTCGCTGTATGTGATGACGCCCGAGTTCGGCGCGGCCTCCCAGTTGGAGAAGATCGACATGCTCGACTTCGCCGACGCGGTGGCCATCAACAAGTTCGAGCGGCGCGGCGCGGAGGACGCGCGGCGGGACGTGGCCCGGCAGTTGGTGCGCAACCGGGAGGCGTTCGGCGCGTCCTGGCAGGACATGCCGGTGTTCGGCACCAGCGCCGCGACCTTCAACGACGACGGCGTGACCGCGCTTTACCAGTATCTGCGCGACGAGCTGGCGCAGCGCGGCCTGCCGGTGGGCGACGGGACGCTGACGCCGGTCACCGGCAAGGTGTCCACCTCGGCGTCCACCGTGGTGCCGGCGTCGCGAGCGCGCTATCTGGCCGAGATCGCCGAAACCGTGCGCGCCTACCATCGCGGCACCGAGACGATGGTCGACGACGCGCGCCGGATCGCTCACCTGCGCGCCGCGCGGGCCGAACTGGCGGAACATCCGGGCGCCGGCCACGACACCACTGCGCTGACGGTGCTGGACGAGCTGCTGGCCAAGGCCGAACGCCGGCTGGCTCCGGTCGCGGCCGAGCTGCTCGCCGACTGGCCGAAGACCGTCGAGGACTACTCCGGCGACGAACTGGTGTTCCGGGTGCGGGACAAAGAGATTCGCACCGCGCTGACGCGGGAGACGCTGTCCGGCAACGCGGTTCGTCGGGTGTCGCTGCCGCGCTTCGATGACGACGGCACACTGCTCCGGTTCCTGCGGAAAGAGCACCTTCCTGGCTTCTTTCCGTTCACCGCAGGGGTTTTCCCGTTCAAGCGGGAGGGTGAGGACCCGGCCCGGATGTTCGCCGGTGAGGGCGATGCGTTCCGCACCAACCGCCGGTTCAAGTACCTGTCCGAAGGCTCGACGGCGACCCGGCTGTCCACCGCGTTCGACTCGGTCACGCTCTACGGGCACAACCCGGACACGCCGCCGGACGTCTACGGCAAGATCGGCACGTCGGGTGTGTCGATCGCGACCTTGGACGATATGAAGGCGCTGTACGCGGGGTTCGATCTGACCGCGCCGACGACGTCGGTGTCCATGACGATCAACGGCCCGGCGCCGACGATCCTGGCGTACTTCCTCAACACCGCGATCGACCAGAACCTCCACCGATTCGTCGTCGAGCACGGCCGGGAGCCCGACGACGGGGAGCGGGCCGAGGTCGCGGCACGGGCGCTGGCGAACGTGCGCGGCACCGTGCAGGCCGACATCCTCAAGGAGGACCAGGGTCAGAACACCTGCATCTTCTCCACCGAGTTCAGCCTGCGGATGATGGCCGACATCCAGGAATGGTTCATCCAGCGCAAGATCCGCAACTTCTACTCGGTGTCCATTTCCGGCTACCACATCGCCGAAGCCGGGGCGAATCCGATCAGCCAGCTCGCGTTCACCCTCGCCAACGGGTTCACCTACGTGGAGTCCTATTTGGCCCGTGGAATGAGCATTGACGACTTCGCCCCGAACCTGTCCTTCTTCTTCTCCAACGGCATGGACGCCGAGTACTCGGTGATCGGCCGGGTGGCGCGGCGGATCTGGGCGGTCGCGATGCGGGACCGCTACGGCGCCAACGAACGCAGCCAGAAGTTCAAGTACCACGTGCAGACCTCGGGCCGGTCGCTGCACGCGCAGGAGATGAGCTTCAACGACATCCGCACCACCTTGCAGGCACTGTGCGCGCTGTACGACAACTGCAACTCCTTGCACACCAACGCCTACGATGAGGCGATCACCACGCCGACCGAGTCCTCGGTGCGCCGGGCCATGGCCATTCAGTTGATCATCAACCGGGAGTGGGGCCTGTCGATGAACGAGAACCCGATGCAGGGCTCGTTCGTCATCGATGAGCTGACCGATCTGGTGGAAGAGGCGGTGCTGGTCGAGTTCGAGCGGATCTCCGAGCGCGGCGGGGTGCTCGGCGCGATGGAGACCGGCTACCAGCGGGGCCGCATTCAGGACGAGTCGATGCTCTACGAGCACCGCAAGCACGACGGCTCGCTGCCGCTGATCGGCGTCAACACCTTCCTGCCGCCGGCCGGGCAGGAGGACGAGGCCGTCGAGATCGAGCTGGCCCGCGCGACCGAGGACGAGAAGCGGACGCAGGTTGATCGCACCCGCGCGTTCGCCGAGAACCATCGCGAGGAGGCCGAGGTCGCGCTGGCTCGGCTGAAGCAGGCGGCGACCGCCGGCGAGAACGTGTTCGCCGTGCTGATGGACGCCGCTCGGGTCTGCACGCTCGGCCAGATCACCGACGCGTTCTTCCAGGTCGGCGGCCAGTACCGACGCAACATCTGAGCCCCTCGCCGGCCGTGGCGGCGGGGTGCCCTCGTTGTTGCACTTATGGTCAGACCATTATAAACTGCGACATTGGCGTGTGACGGCCACCACTGGCCGATCTTCGCGAGGGCAGTTCGAGAGGTGCAGCGATGCCGCAGACAGTGACGGTCCACGATCGGTACGGCGACGACGAGATCAAGTGCTTCTACTCGTCCGGATTCTGGGGTGAACAGGGACTGTTCGACCTGGTGGAAGCCCAGGCCGCGACCCGTGCGGACAAGGTCGTCGTGTCCGACGGCACGACCAGCCTGAGCTACGCGGAACTGCGCGACACCGCGGTCCGGCTCGCACACGGGCTGTCCGGCCTGGGCGTGCGGCGCGGCGACCGGGTCGCGGTGCAGCTGCCGAACTGGACCGAGTTCGTGGAGATCGCCGTCGCCGTCGCCCGGCTGGGCGCCGTGCTGGTGCCGATCATGCCGATCTACCGCGCGGACGAGGTCGGCTACGTCCTCCGGCACTCCGCGGCGAAGGCGGCCATCACCTGCGCCG
Organism: Pseudonocardiaceae bacterium; assembly: GCA_035552275.1. Taxonomy (GTDB): domain Bacteria; phylum Actinomycetota; class Actinomycetes; order Mycobacteriales; family Pseudonocardiaceae; genus DASVLX01. The sequence goes on from DASZLR010000271.1 coordinate 9,474, forward strand.
AGTTCAAGGGCTTCCGGTACGTCGACATGTTCGCCTCGGTCCGCCCGGACTGCCCCGACCTGGAAGCCCTCGTCGTCGTGCGTGGCGCGGCCGAGCCCGGCGGCGCGCTGCCGCTCGAACGGCTGATCAGCGACGGCGAGCCCGCCGACCTGGAACGCGAGCTGGGCGACCGGCCCGCACCCGACGACGGCTTCCTGGTCGTCTACACCTCCGGCACCACGTCCCGGCCGAAAGGCTGCTTCCACACCTTCAACACCCTGCGGGCCAGCGCCGCCGCCATCGCCCGGAGCGTGCGGTACCGGGAAAGCGACGTCCAATTCGGACCGTCGCCGATCACGCACTCGACCGGGCTGGTGACCAGCGTCGTGCTGCCCGTGCTGGCCGGGGCCTCGTCGCATCTGATGGAGGCGTGGGAACCGGGCGAGGGCCTCCAGCGGATCGCCAAGCACGGCTGCACGATGGCCGTCACGGCCACCGCCTTCCTCCAGATGCTCTCCGCCGCCTACGATCCCGACCGACACGACGCCAGCAGCCTGCGACTGTGGGTGTGCGCCGGATCGCCGATTCCCGGCTCAGTCGTGCACCGGGCCAGCGAGCAGTTCCCGGACTGCCGAATCCTGAGCCTTTATGGACGGTCGGAGAACATGCTCACCACAATGTGCACTGTGGACGATCCAGCGGAGCGGTCGGCGACCTCCGACGGCGCCGCCGTGGCGGGAGCCTCCGTTCGGATCGTCGACGAGCACGGCGCGGAGGTCCCGCGCGGAACGGAAGGCGACATCGCCTACCGGGGCCCGAGCCACATGCTGGCCTACTACCGCGACACCGAGCAGACCGAGGCATTGTTCACCCCGGAGGGCTACTCCCGATCCGGCGATCTCGGCGTAATGGACGGGGACGGCTATGTTCGCGTCACCGGTCGGCTGAAGGACATCGTGATCCGCGGCGGCCTCAACATCAGCGCCCGTGAGCTGGAGGACCTGTTGATCGAGCATCCGCTGGTGGGCGGCATCGCGATCGTCGGAATGCCGGACGACCGGCTCGGCGAGAAGGTCTGCGCCTATGTGGTGCCGGCCGACGCCGACCATCCGCCCACGTTGGACGACATCACCGGATATCTGCGGGAGCGCAGGGTGGCGACGCCGAAACTGCCGGAACGGCTCGAACTGGTCGAGCAGCTTCCGATCACCGCGACCGGCAAGGTGCAGAAGTACCTGCTGCGGGAGGACATCAAACAGAAGCTGCGCTGACGGCCGATGTCCGTGAAGTCCACTGGCCCACCTGCCGCCCTCGTCCTTCGACGGGCGGTAGAGGATTGCGGCGGCACGGAATGTGGGGACGGCAAGGGGAGGGCATCGGATGCCAGCGGTGGGAACGACGGCGGTGGTGGCCTGGGCGCCGGCCGCGAACGAGCTGTTGGACATCGCGGCCGGGGTCGACCCGGGCGTGGTGCGTCCCGGGATTCCGGCACATGCCTCGATCGCGTATCCGTTTCTGCCAGCGGCGGAATTCACCCCGGCCACGGCGGACACCTTGCGCGGACTGGTCGGCGATGGCGGACCGGTAGCGGTTCGGTTGGCGTCGCTGATCTCTGAGCCGGGCTTCGTCGGCGTGCTCGTTCCCGAGTTGGACCCGGTCGCGGCGGCGGTTCGGCGGCAATGGCCGCAGCTAACGCCCTACGGCGGCCGGTTCGGCGATGCGCCGCCGGTGCATGTGACCGTGGCGATGGGCGCCGAGCCGGCAGCGGCCGAGCTCATCGCGGCCCGCGCCGCCGACCGGTTGCCGTTGGTGGCCGAGGTGCGCGAGCTGCACGTCGTCGGCCTGACCGAGGCCGGCTGGCGGCCGCTGGCCACTGTCGCGCTGTGCTGATCCTCAGGGCTGATCCTCAGGAGACCGCGCGCCGGTTGTCCGGAGCGAGCCGTTGTGGGTAGATTCGGCCAGGTGCCGGGGGATGTGGATCTGGTCGGGCAGGTGGCCCAGCTGTATGACGGAATGGTGGATGGTCCGGCGCTGGCCGCCGCGTTTCGGGAAGCCGCGGTGATCGTCCCGACGGACGGCCACGACGCGCTGCTGACGACCGATGATCGCGGGGTGTGCTGGGTGTACGCCTTCACCACCGCCGAAGCCTTGGCGCGGTTCGCATCCGTTCGTGGTGAGGGCGACCGGCCGTGGCCGTATCTGACCACGCGCGGCGGTCGGCTGTTGGACGTGGTGCTGCCCGAGATCGGCCGACCCGCCGGGATCGCCGTGGACGTCGGCGGCCGGCGGCCGTTCTTCCTGCCGCCGACGAGCCAGCACCAGGAGGTGGCGTGATGGCCGGCTATGAGGTGAATTCGGGGCTGTTGTCCGAGGCGGCGAAGGGGATCAACGACACCATCGCCGAGCTGAAAACGCTGGGCATCGCCGAGGCCGCCGACGAGGGCCGAGGCTTCAGCGGACTGGAAATGACCGGATTGACCGTGGGGAACCAGGGTCTGCGAAGCGCGTTCGCTGGTTTCTGCGACCGCT
>DASZLR010000272.1:0-11183 GCA_035552275.1 Pseudonocardiaceae bacterium
TACGGCACCATCTACACCACCAAGCTGCTGCGGCGGGGTACCGACATCGACCGGGCCACGCCGACGCACGCCTTCGACGAGCTCACCGTGGCCGACGCCATGCATCCCTTCCCGGCTCCATTGGCCATAACGGACCACGTCACCACCAATGGGAGCGGTCCCGACTGGGATGGCCTGCTCGGCCCGGTGACGCGTACCCGGGAGCCGCAGCTGCTCTTCGGCAACGACAGCCTGGCTCAGGCCGTGCGTCAGCTGGTGCTCTACGGCCGTGATGGTCTCCCGGTCGGCTCCGTCGACGGTCAGAGCGTGCAAGGTTGGCTGACCAACCAGAGCGTGCTGCGAGCCGTCGCCCGCCAACTGACGGCCGCCGAACCGGACATCGCCGCCGGGCAGCGTGCGGCCGAGTGGGCCGACCCACACGCCGGCATGTCCGGGCATGACCTGAATTCACAGTTGCAGGGCTATCACATCGTCGAACGGACTCTGAGGGAGAAGTCCGGGGCGGTCGGGCACGTCCTCGGCGAACTCGACTGGCCCGTCGGTCATCTGCCGGTGTCGGTCCTGCACAACCGGCATCTGCTCGACGCCGACCCCGCGGTGCGGCTCGCGGGTGGCGATCGCATCAGCTTCCTGGTCCCCGGCGACGCTCAGGCCGTGGGCTCGCCGAACCACGATCGACCGCACCACGAACCAGTGCGCTGAAGGACGAACCCTGGCGGGACAACCGCTGACCCGGGATGATCAGATCCAGTCGGCTCCGCCGCTGTCCGGCCTGCTTGCCGGCGGCTCGCCACCGGCCTCAGTGAACGCCTCCAGTGCGTCGACGAGACCCTGGCGCTGCCGTTCCGGCATGCGGGCCACGATGCGGGCGATGTCCCGGCGGCGCCGTTGGGTCACCTGGCGGACGACCGCTCGTCCCCCCGGGCTCAACGACAACACGACCTCCCGGCGGGAGTGGGGGTTGATCTCCCGATCGACCAGGCCGGCACTGATCAACCGATCGATCATCCTGGTTGCGGTGGACGGGGCGACCCCGAGCTGCTCGGCCACCTGTATCAGCTTGATCGACCCCTGCGTCGAGAGCACGACGAGCAGGCGAAACTGCGGCAGTGTGATCGATTCCTCGACGGTGGCGATCGAGCGAGCCGAGACCGCCACCAGCAATCGGGAAGCGGTCAGCACAGCGTCGGTGACCGCGTCCGCGCTGGCGGCACTGTTCGGGTGTACGGAAGTCGCTGTTGAGTGAGCGGTGCTCATGTTTCCTGTCTACCCCACTACTCCCTGATCAAGACCCCGGCAACGCTGGAGAGACGCGGTGCTGGTCAGCATATTCAGGATAACGTCCCCCACGCGGGATCGGCGCGGGAACGACAGCGCGGACGTGGTATGACGACGACGCTGGCGGTCGACCCAGCAAAATGATGCACTATCAGACAGTTGTATAGCGCAATTAGTCAGCTCGGAGCGAGCCACTGGACGCGGCAACCGTCCTCATGAGGTGACCCGGCATGGCGAAGACCCACACAGCCAACGGTGGTGCGATCGTCTTTGGTGCCAACGGCCTTCGGGGCAAAGCGTTCGAAGACCCGCTCGCGCAGTTCGGCCCGCTCACCGGGGACGGCGTCGTCGACCTCCAACCGGGCATCGCGCCCGTTGCGCCGAATACCGATCCGCACCGGACCGTCGGCGTACGACGTTGTCGAGCAGATTGGTCACCTCGCGGTCGAGTTTGCGGCGTCACCCAGCACCAATGGCCGTGAGGCGGTGTGGTCAACCGGGACGTGGATGTCCGGGCAGGTGGCCAGGACCTCGCCGACGACATCGAGAAGATCGACCGGTTCCAGCGCGAGGTCCTCAGCATCTTGATCAGTACTGGAGATCTCCAGTAGGTCGACCGCCATTCGCTGGAAGCCGCGCAGGACCGGGGCCAGCATCTCCACTGCCTGCCGCAACCGGTCCGGCAGTTCGGTGCGGCCGTGGTGCAGAACCTCGGCAACAGTGAGCAAGGTGGTCAGCGGCGACCGCAGTTCGTGGCTGACGTCGCTGGCGAAGCGCGCGTCACGCTGGACACGCTGCTCCACTGCGTCCGCGGTGGCGTTGAACGTCGTAGCCAGCGGCGCGAGATCGGCGTCCGCCTGGCGGGGCAGCCGCGCGCTCAGCTCACGGCCCGCGATCTGGGCGGCGGCGGATGTCAGATCGCGCAGTGGACGCAGCGCCCGCTTGCTGGCCCGCATGCCCAACGCGACGCCCAGCAGCGCGTGGGCCGCCGCGCCCGCGACGAGCAGGCCGCTGAGGAACCGGAATGTCTGGTCGAGGTGGAGCAACGGAAACAGCGCCACTTACCGTTAATGACCGACACCGACGCTACGCGACCGCAAGCACCGGCATCCCACCCGACCTCAACCCGCTGCGGAGCCGCCGTCCCGTTCCTCGCCATGCGCAGCAGCGCGGCGGCCAACCCGGCTGGTTCCACCCGCCGAACGACGTGCTCGCCGAGCAGGAAGAAGGTGGCGTGCAAGTTGCCCTCCGCCAGGAGGGTCAGGAACTCGGATGTCGAGCTCGGTGAGGTTTGATCGTCGAAAGTCAGTGCCACCCGACCAGGACCGCCACGTCCGGCCATTCGAATCATCCACCCGCCGGCGGCCGACGGCCAGGTCTCCGCCGGTCCAACGTGCCAGTCGACCAGGATGGCCTGCGCGGCTGCGTTCAGGAACCGGCCAGCCGGCTTGCGCGGAGCGCGTCCATATTCCTGGCCGTCCAGTCTCCGTTTCAGTCTGTTTGCCACCAGGTTGCCGCCCCAAAAGACTTGTCAGGACGTCCCGATTACAGCTGGCTTCGCTGGAGGCGGTGTCCTCATGTGTGCTATCGAGTTCCTCGCTCGGACCGGTTCCACACGCTCTGTTCCAACAAGCCCAGCATCGCTGCGTGTTGGGCCGGACAACTGCGAAAACCGGCCTTGCAACTGGTTTAGGCCGAATAGGTGGGGGTATTGCGGCACTGTGCCGTACTTGCCACTTCCTGCTGGGAGCAGGACACCATGGGGCCACCGGACGAAGGTCCGGCTTCTGCGGCACGCCGTCCCACACGCACCGTGAACCGCGAGCACCGCTGTTTCTCTACGGTGCGGTGCCGCGTCGTCCAGCGATGCCGTCCTCCAGCGATACTGCTAGTGCGTTCTGTCGCAACCGCTCAACGGACCGGTGACGTCGACCGCAAAAGCAGGTCTGCATGCCTGGGTTCGCGATGACTGCCGCAACGCGACGGGCAATTTGACGTACCTATTGGTCATTTGGAGAAAGAGATGGCTTTGTCACTTGAGGAACAACGTGAACTAGCTGGACTGGAGCGGGTTCCTGCCGCCGATCCCACCTTGGTGGTGGTATGCGATCTGTTCGCCGAGCCGGTGTGGACTCCGTCGGCCGAATCGTCCGGGTCGGTCCGTCCCAAGCCCAGTCAGGACCGGGCGGGATTGTCCAGCTGTGCATCGTCGCGATCGTCCTCGGCGTGACCGGGGTCGTCATGATGATCCTGCTGGCCGGCCCATCGGTGCTGGCGGCTTTGGGAATCGTTGTCGCCATTGCTGTCGTCGGCATGTTCACGGTGAAAACAAGGGCCGGACGCAACCCTCTGGGCAGGGACCTGCGACAGCCGCCCGCACTCTGGTGATCGACATGCAGCGCATCCAGAACAGTGCGGATGCCACGGCATTTCCGAAGTTCTTTCCTAGCTAGGAGCTTTGACATGTCACACGAAACAAACGCGCCGATCGGCGCGGTACCCGCTGACCAAGGTCGTACCACATATACCGATACGACCAAATACACTGATACGGCACACCACGACCAAGATGGCAGTGGTCTGGCCTACTGGCGTACGCATACCCAGATCTCCCTGCAACCGGTGGCCGCACCCTCGATCCTTGGCCTGTTCGGTTTCGCCGCGGCCACGTTCATGGTGGCCGCCAATCTGGCCGGATGGTTCGGCAACAACGCCTCCCCGCTGGTGCTGTTCCCATTCGCCGCGATCTTTGGCGGTGTCGCCCAGTTCCTGGCCGGCATGTGGTCCTATCGGGCCCGCGACGGGCTCGCCACTGCGATGCATGGCATGTGGGGATCGTTCTGGATCGCCTACGGCTTCTACTTCCTGCTTGTCGCAACGAGCGTGCTGCCCGCGCCGACCAGTTCACACGCTGCGCAGGTGGGCTTCGGCTACTGGTTCATCGTCCTGGGCGCGATCACCTGGGTCGGTACGGCTGCGGCCTTCGCGGAGAACATCGGTCTGGTGCTGGTATTGCTCACCTTGGCCAGTGGTTCGACGCTCCTGGCCATCGGCTGGGTGGCGTCGCTGGGCTTCCTGGTTCCCGTCGGTGGGATCGTGCTGGTGGCCTCGGCCGTGTTCGCCTTCTACACAGCCAGCGCCATGATGCTGCAGGGCTCGTTCAAACGGACCGTGTTGCCGGTCGGCCGAACGCACCACACTGACCGGCCGGAAACTGCCCCGGTGCGTCCGATTCAGTACGAATTCGGCGAGCCCGGCGTGAAGGTCGGGCAGTAGGCAACGGCGGCGCCGGGCCTGCGAGCTCGGCGCCGCCCGTGCGCGCACCCGACGGTACAAACCCTGCCGTCGATGTTGCTGGCGCCCACGGCGGTCCCGGGTGGCCGGAACGGCAACGGGGTCGTTCGACAGTTCGGATCGGTGTGGTTCCGCCGCGAGGTAGCTGGAGCTTACGCGAGAAGGGAAAAGCGATGTGGGTAAGTGCGCCGGGGAAGATAGCCGCAGGACCAATACTGCTAGTGACCGCGAGCATGGGCTCGGGGCACAATCAGGTGGCACGGGAACTCAGCGGGCGGTTGTCGGAGCGGGCGCAGACCCGAACGGTTGACCTGTTGGAGATTCTGCCCTGGCGGATTGGCCATGGCCTGCGCAGCGGCTACGCGGCGATGTTGAATCGGGCGCCCTGGCTCTACGACCAGATTTTCCAGGCGTTCTTCGTGCCGAGGAATCATTGGCAGCCCAGTACCTCCCCGCTGGTCACCTTGGCCGCGCGCAGACTGCAGCTGGTGGTGACGGCCTGCCAACCCAGCGCGGTGGTCTCCACCTTCCACCTCGCCGGCCAGGCTGCCGGTTGGCTGCGGCAACGCGGCAGACTCGCGGTGCCCAGCGTCGTGGTGATCACCGAGCCGGCATCGCACGCGTTGTGGGCGCATCCGGGTACCGACCTGTTCGTTTGCCCGTATCCGTGGGTCGCCGAGGACGCCCGGCGGGCCACCAAGAAGCCTGCCCTCGTACCGGGGCCGGTCGTCAGTCGCGAACGCCCATCGGCCGAGGACGCCGTTACTGTCGGTCGACGCGCGTTGCGGTTGCAGCCAGGCGAGGATGCGGTGCTGATCTCTACCGGGTCATGGGGAGTCGGCGACGTCGAGGAGACTGTCGACGAGCTGGCGGGACTGCCCGGTGTGCGCGCTTTTGTCCTCTGCGGACGCAACGAACGACTGAGGCGGCGGGTGGACGGCCGCTCCGGATGCCGCGCACTGGCTTGGCGCGCCGACCTACCCACGCTGTTCGCCGCCGCACGGGTGCTCGTTGACAACGCCGGCGGCACGACCTGCGCCGAGGCATTCGCGGCCGGCCTGCCGGTGGTCGCGCACCGGCCGCTGCCCGGACACGGCCGCGCCGGTGTTCGGGCGTTGACCAACGCCGGCCTTGTCCGCGATGGACAGTCCGGACTGCGCGCCGCGGTCCAAGCGCTGCTCGTGCCTGGTGCCGTCCGCGATGAACAGTGCCGCCGCGCGGCGGCGGTGTTCCGGGCCGATCCCGGCGCTGCCACCTTCGACTGGCTGACCCGCCCGGAGCTGGCTCGATCCACTCCCCCTCACCAGCACAGCTCGAGTGGTTGACATGGCCCTCGGTTCCGCACTGATCGCATGCGTGCGGCCGGCGCGCTGGGACAGCGAGCCGTCGACCTGGGCAGACTGCGGGAAGTGCGTGGCGTGAGCGTCTCGGGACAGTCGTTCGCCTCGAGGGCGCGGGCTTGGGCATACCGACGAATCGTCCATCGGCTGCGGTACTCGGTCGGCGGCGCAGGTCGGCTGCGTGCGGTGGTCCTGCTCGCCGCGGTGTTGGCGGTGGCCAGCGCGGACAGCGCGACCGTGGGTGCCGTCGCGTCGCAGTTGGAGCCCTCGCTGAAGGTCGGCAACGGTGCGATCGGAACGCTGGTTTCCGTTTCGACCGGGGTGGGCGCGCTCGCCGCCCTACCGATCGGGGTGCTCGTCGACCGGGTGGTCCGCACCCGGTTACTGACGGCGAGCCTCGTGGTATGGGCTGCGGCGATGATCGCCAGCGGCGCCGCGGTGTCCTATCCGATGTTGTTGTTCAGCCGACTCGCCCTCGGCGCCGTTGTCGCCGCAGCAAGTCCGGCGGTCGCATCCCTTGTCGGAGACTTGTTTCCGGCGGCCGATCGCGGTCGAGTCTACGGATACGTGCTCGCCGGTGAGTTGTTCGGAGCCGGGGCCGGTCTGCTCGTCGGCGGCGATGTCGCCGCCCTGCTGGGCTGGCGGGCCGCATTCTGGGTGCTGGCGGCACCCAGCCTGCTGTTGGCTGCCATCATCCATCGCCGGCTGCCCGAGCCGGCCCGTAGCGGGCAGGGCTCCACAACCACTGAACAGGCCCGGCAGTGCCAACCGTGCCAGCGGGCGAAGGATGCGGACACCAAGAGGCCAGCGGAAACGACCGAGGCAGCTGGGACAGCGGGGACGAGCGCCAGACGGGAGGCCGTGCGACAGGGACTTCGGCCGCAACAGAACCTGGTGCTGCACACCGATCCAACCCGGCGGTCGCTGTGGTGGGTGATCCGGTACGTCCTGTCCATCCACACCAACGTCGCACTGATCGTGGCATCGGGGATCGGCTACTTCTTCTTCGCCGGGTTGCGTACCTTCGCGGTGATCTTCCTGCAACAGCGCTTCGGCTTCGCACAGGCCGCCGCCAGCAGTGTCCTGGTGCTCATCGGCGCTGGCGCCGTCATCGGCGTGCTGGTCTCGGGTCGTATCGGCGACCGACTGGTCCGCCGGCAGCTCGTCGCGGCTCGCCCGGTCCTGGCCGGTATCGCGTTCGTGGTGGTGGCCATGCTGTTCGTACCGGCGCTGCTGACGGGCGCGTTCACGGTCGCGGGGCCGCTGCTGTTTCTCGCGGCTGCCGCGCTGGGTGCGACCAACCCGCCGCTGGATGCCGCGCGGCTGGACATCATCCACTCACGGCTGTGGGGCCGGGCCGAAAGCGTACGAACGGTGTTGCGGTCCTCCTTGCAGGCCCTCGCCCCGGTGCTGTTCGGCTACCTCTCCACCGCGCTCGCTCCCGCCGGCACGCACGACAGCCACGCCGCCGCACTCGGCCTTGACCGCACCTTTCTGATCATGCTGGTTCCGGTCGTGGCAGCCGGCCTGATCCTGGTGCTCCTGGCCCGCCGCAGCTACCCGCGCGATGTCGCCACCGCAGCCGCATCCGAGCGCGCCACCCGACCCGACGCGGCCATCGAGACCATGGACACAGACATCGATCGGGAAACCGATGCCGATCCGGCCACCGAAGTGTCGGCTGCCGAGCAACGCGTAACAGACCCTTCGCCGGGCATCCGCCGGCATACGGGAACCACCAGCAGAAACGAGGAGTAGCGATGGTGCCGTCAGCGGGTCGCAGGACAGCAGTGGTGACGGGCGGCTCCGCCGGCGTCGGCAGAGCGACGGTGCGGCGCTTCGCGCAGCCGGTTACGACGCGGCCATCCCAGCCAAGGACTACGCGGGTGGCCGAGCACTGCCGATCAGCTCGATGTCACGGACCCGAACGCGGTGGGCATGGCGGCCGACGCGGCGGAGACAGCACTCGGCGAGATCGACGTCTGGGTCAACGTGGCCTTCGTCGGTTCGCTGCCTACAGCTGGGACACGCCGATGTCGGCGTTTCGGCGAATGACCGAGGTGACCTACTACGGCCAGGTGCATGGCACCCTGACCACCCTGGCCCGGATGCATCCGCGGAACCGCGACGGGATCATCAATGTCGGCTTGTCGATGGCCTATCGGTCCATTCCACTGCAGTCGGCGTACTGCGGAGCCAAGTCGGTGAAGAGCTTCACCAGCTCGGTGATCACCGAGCTGGCAAGCACCAGAGTCATGCGGTGCACGTGCAGCTTCCCGGCGTGAACACGCCGCAGTTCAACTGGAACGACTCGCGGATGCCTGGTTCCCGCTCCGGTGCCGCCGATCTCCCAACCGGATCAACGAACCAGTCGGCCTCATCCAAACCGTTTGGCACCGCGGCTGATCTTCGAATGCGGCCCGACCAATGCGCCGAGCCGGGGGCGTCGCCTATCACCTGTATCCAGTGCCAGTTATCAACTGGACCAAACGCACTGACTGCAGGTCGCCCGGATACCTCGGTGCCAATCACGGCCTGTCGTGACAGTGGGTCGAACACGCGCAGAGCCCGTTTCGTCGACGCCGTCGGCTGCCTACGGCGCCGGCTTCGGCGGTGTGCCGGATACGGTGGTCTCCTGAACATGCTGGAAGCAAGGTGAGGATCACGAGCACCAGATCCAGTCGGGCAGCCTCGGCGCCCAGGGGCTCAACGGTCTGTGTCGGGCCGAGGAGCACAGGCCGAGATCGACTAGGCCAACGCCATCCATGACTCCGACGCCGGTTGCCGACAACGGGTAGAAGGCGGAAGCCGAGCCGAGGAGGGCATTGATCTTCGCCGATGGACGGCATGCTCGCGCCGGCCGGTGGCGCCGACGACGGCGTAGCCCGCCCTGCCGGCCGGCAACCATGTACCTAGCCAAATATTGCATGTGACAACCGATGTCGCACATCCGGGGAGCCGCCCTGCAAGCCAGCAAGTTACCGGGCCGATTCGGCCTGGCCACCGCCTGGAGGCACTGAGCGCCGTCCCAGCTATCTACGGTGGCGGATTTCGACATGACACACGACGCCGAGACAGAGCGTGATCCGAGACCGAATAAGGCGATCGCGATACAGTTCAGGACGATGCCCAGCGCCACGCACATCACGAGGGCGTGCTCGGGCTCTGATGTATTGCTACCCGCTGCCGGGGGTATGTCCGACACCGTGAAGTTGACCTCGCTTGCTCGGTATAGGGCGCGTTGAGCTGGGTGTTGGCGTTGCTCGGTGCGGGAGCGAACGCGGCGTCGTCGATCCTGCAGCGCAAGGCCAACCGTGCCCAGCCCCGCCAACGGCGGCTCAACTGGCGGCTGCTGCCTGGCCTGTTCCGGCAGCCCGTCTGGTTCGCTGGCATCGGCGCGATCGTCCTCGGGTTCCTGCTGCAGGCGGCCGCGTTGCGTTTCGGTTCCCTCGCCTTGGTCGAACCCATCCTCGTGGTGGAGCTGCCGATCACGCTGCTCGCCGCAGCCCGCGCATTCGATGCCCGTCCCTCCACGCGGGACTGGTTGTCCATCGGTCTGCTGACGGTAGGGCTGGGTGGCTTGTTGGCCACGCTCGCACCGGCCGAGGTCGCGGCCCACGTCATGTCGGAGCGGACGTGGCTGGTCGGCCTCGCCGTCACCGTCGGGATGCTCGCCGCGCTGGTGGGCTGGGGGCGTTACGAGCTGGCGCGCGATGTGGGCAACCGGGCCGCGGCCGTGCTGGGCATCGCGGGGGGTGGCGCTTTCGGTCTGACCGCGGCCCTGATGAAGGGCACCACCGACGCGCTCGCCGGCGGTATACCGGCGGTGCTGGCCTGTTGGCAGCTCTACGCCATGGCGGCCGCCGGGCTGGGCGCGCTGTTCCTGGTCCAGACCGCGATGAATGCCGGACCGTTGATGGCGACCCAGCCGGGACTGACGCTAGCTGACCCGGTCGTGTCCATTCTGTGGGGAGTGCTCGGTTTCCACGAGCGGATCCGGGCGGGCTGGTTCGTCCTGCCGGAAGTGCTGACCGCGGCCCTGGTCGCGATCGCGGTCGTGCGGCTGGCCCGGTCTCCGGTGTTGTCCGGCCGGGCCGGGACCGAGGATGGAGTTGGCGCATGTCCCGCGCTAACCGTCGAGCGTTGAGGAGTGTGCTGGCGCTCGCCGGGATGCGGCTCGCGGTCCATCTCGGTCCGGCCGCAACCTGGCTACCGCCCGTCCGGTCGCTGTTTCCGGCGTTGGCGGGCTGGGGCCGACCGGATCGGGTGGCGCTGACCTTCGATGACGGACCGAGCGCGGACCGGACTCCGCGAGTGTTGGAAGTGCTGGCAGGCGCCGGGATAGAGGCCACGTTCTTCCTGGTGGCGGAGCGGTTGCGTGAGAACCTCGGCGTCGGCAGGGCGATCGTGGCAGCGGGGCATGAGGTCGCGGTGCACGCCTGGCGGCACGACTACCTGATCGGCCACTCGTATCGGCGCACGCTCACCGACCTCGCACGCGCCAGGGACTTGGTCGGCGAGGTGGCAGGGAAGGCGCCGCGCTGGTTCCGGCCACCCTACGGCGTACTGACGGGTGAGGCCGCGTTCGCGGCGCGCAGGCTGGGGCTGCGGCCGGTGTTGTGGACCGCGTGGGCGCGCGACTGGACGGCCTCGGCCAGCCCGGAGAACGTCCGGGCACTGCTGGAACCGGGTTTGGTCGGCGGCGCGACGGTTCTGCTGCACGACGCGGGCCGGTCCGGGCCACCCGGTGACGATGCCACCGTCCGGGCATTGCCCGGCATCATCGCGGAGATCCGCGCTCGCGGTCTGTGTCCGGGACCGCTGCGCGCGCATGGGCTCTGACCGGCGGTCAGGATGCCAAGTGCTGTCCCAGAGTGGTCCGGTCGGCCAGCCACCTCACCAGGCTGTCCGCGGGATCGGCTCGGAACATCGCCCGGGCCCTGCGGCGCTGTTCGCTCGATGCGTCTGCCGGCCCGCACACTGTGTTCACCACCGCCGCCAGGTCCCGCCGCCCGTCCGCGACCAAGCCGGCGCGGATGAGGGCCGACTGCCCGAGACGGCCGTGCCCGGCGATCGGATCGGCGCCGATCACTGGCAGGCCGGCTGCGAACGCCTCGGCGCAGGTGGTGCCGCCGGCATTGTCGACCAGGGCGCCCGCGACCGAGAAGATCGCGGGCAGGTCCTCCCGCCAGCCCAACGCGGTGCAGCCCTCGACGGCGTTCAACCGCAGCCGCAGGCGCTCGTTGCGGCCACAGAGCACGACCGGGCGGA
>DASZLR010000273.1:0-16902 GCA_035552275.1 Pseudonocardiaceae bacterium
GACCTCGCCCGCCGGGACTGCCGGACTGTCGCCTGTTGTGCTGTCATGTCGTCCCCCCAGGGTCATTCCGGGTGGCCAGGTCGTAGAGCGTGCACAGCTCGGCGGCGCACCCGTCCAGGTCGAGCTCGGGATGGGCCTCCAGCAGCATCGGGATGCCGTCCACGCTGCGCCGCACGCTGGCCGCGACCACCCGCGTGTCGAAGTCGCGGAACTCACCGGACTCCTGGCCCTGGCGCAGAATCCGCTCGACCGGGTCGAGCACCACCAGCTCGCTGGATTTCGGGTCGTAGTCCAGGTCACCGGCCAGGAAGATGCCCAGCAGCGCCTTCATCTGGGCGCGGTGGCCCGCGATGAACTCCACATTGCCCTCGATATAGCCGAGCAACAGGTCCCGCGCGCTGGTGCGGCCGGCCAGTCGGGCCGCCATGAACTCGCCGATCTCCGTATACAGCTCGCTGAGCACCTGCTCGATCAGCTCCCGCTTGCCGGCGAAGTGGTAGGAGATCAGCCGGGTGCTGGACAGGCCGGCCCGCTCGGCGATTCGGGCGAACGAGGTTTGCGCGTAGCCGAGCTCGGCGATGGTCTCGATGGTCGCCGCCACGATCTGCGCCCGCCGGGCGGTGGCCGTGAACGACCGGTCCGCCGGCTCCTCCTGCCTGGTTACTCGCATGAGTAAATACTACATCGAGCAAGTAAGGATGACAAGCTGCTCTGACGGATCGGCGACGCCGTGTGCGGTGGGGGTACACCCCAAGCTGGTGGACGCGGCGCACCCGATGTGTCCGGTGGGCGCCAACGGCGGCGCACCGGCCATTGTGGACGCCGGTGCGCTGGCCGACGAACTCGTCCGTGATGTCCCCGGCGGGTTTGGCCGGTTACGAGAACGCGCGCCGGCCCGGCCACCGGGTGTATCCGGTGACGTCGGCCGGGCTCGTCACGGGATCGCCCGCGCGATGTTCTCGCTCATCCTCCCCATCGGGCGAACGGCTCGCGCACTTCCCTCGGCGCGTGGGCGAGCGCGTCCGCGTCGGGTTCGGCCGCGGTGACCTGGGGGAGATGAACGACGATGTCATAGGCGTCCAGCGGACTCAGGTCGGCGTAGAAATTGCCGTACCGCTGCTGGTGAACGGCCCGAACGGCGGCGGCGTCAGCCGGGGACAGGAGACGCAGGTCGGTCGCGAACGGTCCGTCGTGGCTGGCGGCCATCAGCGCGTCCAGGCTGGCGGCCTCGGGTGGTTCCAAGTCGGTGAAGAGTGTCCCGGTGTAGAAATCGGCGCCGGTGTTGAGGGTCTGACCCGTCCCGTTGGTGATGCCGACAACCAGGTAGCCGTCGCCCAGCCGGTCGGCCAGATGCATGCCCATCGGCGTCGCCGGGGGCATTCCGGGCCAGGTGCCGGGCCACCGCTGGATGTGGCCGTTGTGGGCGGCCAGCACGATCCGGTCCTCTAGCCCCAGGATCCACTCGACGGTGTCGGCGATCGCGGCGTCGCGGTTGAACATCGCCGCCTGCCGGTCGCCACGAGCCATCGCGCGGGCCAATCCGTCGAGGGCGATGGTGAGGCGCAGCGAACGCAGCGCCCGCTGATAGGGGTCGACGGTGGTCCGCCGGACGTATTCCAGGCGCCTGCCGGTCATCCGCTCGACAAGATCGACCAGGCCCGCCGTCAGCGCGTCTTTGCTTGCGGGGGCGAGGTTTCGGTAGGCGGCCAAGGCCGCCGGCGCGGAGAACGCGGACGCCACAGCGAAAGCCGCCACCGGTTCCCGGAGGCTCGGATCGACCTGAAACTCGGGATCGGCTTCGGCCAGGTAGGCGATCGCGGCATCCAAGCCGGGCAGCAGGGACACGTTCGAGCCGCCCAGATCAATGCCGTAGAAGCCGACCGGGCGCGCGGCGGAGCGATTGTGCTGCCGCATCCATTCCAGGTGGGCGCGCATCGGCGTCCAGAGGCCCATCAGCGAGGTCATGCCGTTGGCCATGACGTCACCGAGTTGGTCTGTGGTGTCCTTGCTGCCGCGGACCCAGTTGTCGGCCCGCCAACCTTCGGTGAAGCCGGTCTCCATCGCGTAGGCGCTGAACCCGTGCCGCTCGACCAGGTAGCGCAACAGACGGTGCCGCAGCTGGTAGGACTCGCCGTTGTAGTGGGCGCTCTCGCCGATCGCCACCACCCGCGCGTCGCCAATGGTGTCGTCCAGCCAGGTGAGGTCGTCCAGCGGCGCGGTCGGATCGAGCGTGCGCAGCGGCTTGACCGCCTTGTCGCTGAGCCGAGCCGTTGCGGTGTTCGTTGCCATCAAAGCCCTCCCCACGCACGTTCCCAACTTTGGGAACGGTACCAGATATGGGATCGTCTGGTCATGGACACGCTCGACCTGCTCCTGCACCCGGTTCGGCTGCGCATCGTGCATGTCATGGCCGGCGGTCGCATCCGGACCACGTCCGACCTGTGCGCACACCTGTCCGACGTGCCCAAGACCACCGTCTACCGGCACGTCGCTCTGCTGGTCGACGCGGGAGTGCTGGAGGTCGCCGAGGAACAGCGGGTGCATGGCGCCGTTGAACGCCACTACCGGCTGCGCCGCGAGCGGACGGTGATCGACGCCGACGCCGCCGCGTCGATGTCCCTGGACGACCACCGTCGAGGATTCGCCGCCGCGATGGCCGCCCTGCACGCCGAATTCAACGCCTACCTCGACCGAGACGGCGCCGACCCCATCGCCGACCTGGTGGGTTATCGACAGGGCATTCTCTGGCTCAACCATGACGAGCTTGCCGACATGATCGACGCGCTGCGCGAGGTCTACCTGGCGCGCGCGGGCAACGCCCCCGCGCCCGGCCGCAGCCCCCACCTGATGAGCGCGATCTTCTTCCCGACCGATCACACCAGCGAAGGTACGTAGTTCCAACTCTTGTGCCACAGTGGACTACCCGCCCACGTCATGCGGAAGGTGAGACAACGTGACCCGATGGTTCGACTTGGCACCGTGCGATGGGGACTTCTTCGGCTCGGCCTCGTTTCGGTACTCCTACCCGATCGAGTTGCCGGTGTCATCCGAACAGGTCTGGGCCGGACTGACCTCGGACGAACCGCTGTCCTGGTGCCGGCTGCTCAGTCACGGCCGCTACACCTCCGAACGGCCGTTCGGCGTGGGGACCACCCGCACGATCCGGGCCGCCGGCCTGCTCCGCCTCCGGGAGCGGTTCTTCCGCTGGGACGAGGGGCGCCGACAGTCGTTCACCGTGGTGCAGGCGAGCCTGCCGATGTTCCGCCAGTTCGGCGAGGACTACCTGCTCGAACCGACACCCAGCGGATGCCGGTTCACCTGGACGTTCGCGTTTGAACCCGGGCCGCTGCTCAAGCCGGTCGGACCGCTGGCCGGACCACCCAACTCGGTGCTGTTCGGCGCCTTCGTCCGAGACACCCGCCGACACTTCGCCGTCACTACAGGCCCAACCGGGTGACCGCGTTGTCGTCCAACGGGTTGGCGGTGCGGATGTAGCGGTGCACGGTGCCGGCGTTGGACCACCGGCCCTGCCGCATGATCTCCCGGTCGCTGGCCCCGCCGATCGCCGCCTGGGTGGCGAAGCCGGCGCGCAGTGAGTGTCCACCGAACGCGGCCGGGTCCAGGCCGGCTCGCAGCGCGTAGCGCTTCACCAGATCGGCCACCGCGCGGCCGGTGATCGGCACCGCGCCGATCCCGCCATGCCGGTTGATCGCCGGGAACAGCGGCCGGCCGGCTCCGTCCGCCAGCGAGGTCCCCGACCAGCCGTGACACCGGTGCACCGGCCGGGAGTCCGATGTGGACTTCCGCGCGGCGAGGTCGGCCAGCCACGCCCGCACGTCCGACATCCCGCCAGCGGCGTGCACTTCCAACAGGTCCGACCAGTCGGCGAACGCGCACACCGGGCAGGTGCCCGGCCGCCGGCCCCTGGGCAGCGCCACCCGCTGTCCGCCAACGCCGGTCGGGTCGGTCTTGGTGGCGGCCAGCTCCACGATCAGCACCGGCTCACCGCTGCGCGCGTCGACCTCCACCAGCACGTCGTCCAGGCCGATCGCGGCCAACTCGGTTCGGCGCAGCGCGCCGGCGAACCCCACCAGGAGCAGCACCGCGTCCCGACGCCGGGCCACCCCGCCGGGCCAGCCGTCCGCCGGACGCGCGGCCAGCATGTCGGTCAGCGTGGCCAGCAGCACCGGCCGTTTCCGGCTCGGCCGGCTGTCCCGGGCCCGCCGCACGCCCCGCAGCGTCAGCCGGACGACGTCGGCACGAGTGGGCGAGGGCAGCCCGGCGGCGGCGTGCACGGCCGCGATCGCCGCCGCCTTTCGTTCCAATGTGGACGGAGCGAACGCCCAGCTGTCGTCGGCCTGGCGCAGGTCGGCGGCGGTGGCCAGATATACCGCCACGTCGAGCGGATCGGCCGGCAGCGCGGTGCGGCCCTGCACCGCACACCATGCCAGCCACGTCCGCCAGTCGGCCCGATACGCCCGCACGGTGTTGCTAGACTGCGCGGCGCCCAGATACCGGGCCAGCGCCTCGGCCTGGCCGTCGTCGTAGCTGTCCCGCACCGCCGCCAACTGCGCGCCGTCGACCAGCACGCCACCCGTGCGAGCGGCCATACCGACCACTGTGGACGCAGTGGACACTGTGGCCAAGGCGGCGCGTACCTCGCTGGGCACGAACTCCTGGATTTCAGGCGAAACCGGCACGCCCTATCCTCGCAGCCCGCCGCCGGGAACGATCAGCCCCCGCTCGAACGCGGTCGCCACCGCGGCCGCCCGGTCCTTCACGC
Organism: Pseudonocardiaceae bacterium; assembly: GCA_035552275.1. Taxonomy (GTDB): domain Bacteria; phylum Actinomycetota; class Actinomycetes; order Mycobacteriales; family Pseudonocardiaceae; genus DASVLX01. The sequence goes on from DASZLR010000273.1 coordinate 4,784, forward strand.
CGAGTTTGGCGTAGATGTGCAGCAGGTGCGTCTTTACCGTGGCCTCGCTGATGAACAGCTTCGCCGCGGCCGCCCGGTTGGTGGTGCCCCGGGCGATCAGGCCCAGCACCTCCAACTCCCGCTGGCTCAACGGCTCCCGCGCCGGCGCCCGCACCTGCCCGATCAGCCGGCTGGCCACCGACGGTGACAGCACCGACTCGCCGCGCGCCGCCGCGCACACCGCGCGCAGCAGTTCCTCGCGCGGCGCGTCCTTGAGCAGATAGCCGGTCGCGCCGGCCTCGATCGCCGGCACCACGTCCCGGTCGGTGTCGTAGGTGGTGAGCACCAGCACGTGGCCGGGCAGGCCGCGCCGGGTCAGCTCGGCGATCGCGGTCACCCCGTCCCCGCCGGGCATCCGCAGATCCATCAGCACCACATCCGGGCGCAACGCCTCGGCCCGGACCACCGCCTCCCGGCCATCACCGGCCTCGCCGACCACCTCGAACCGGTCGTCCCCGGCGAACATGCCGCGCAACCCGTCCCGCACCACCGGATGATCGTCCACGATGAGCAGCCGGATCACCTGGCCGTTGTCGGTGCTCACTGGGCGGCTCACTGGGCGCCACCGATCGGCCCGGTCGGCCCCATGGGTACCGCGGGCACGCTCGCGGAGATCGCCGTGCCGCCACCGGGTTCCGACTCGACCTCGAACGTGCCGGCCAGCCGCCCGATCCGCTGCCGCATCCCGGTCAATCCGAACCCGCCATCCACTGGTGGATCGAGGGCAGATCGGCCGTTGACCCGGTCCGGGTCGAAGCCGAGGCCGTCATCGCGGACATCCAGGGTCACCAGATCCTCCATGTACGACAGGGTGAGGCCGACCCGCGACGCGGCGGCGTGCTTGGCGACGTTGGTCAACGCCTCCTGGGCGATCCGCAACAGGGTCAGCTCCACTTCCGGGTGCATCGGCTGCTGGTCGCCGGTGGTGGTCATCTCGACCGCGACCCCGTGCAGCGCCGACCAGTCCCGGGCGACGTCGGACAGCGCCTCCGGCAACTCGGCGTTGTCCAGCGCCGCCGGCCGCATTGCGTGCACGGACCGCCGGGCCTCGGCCAAGCTGTCCCGCGCCAGCCGCTCGGCCAATTCCAGATGCCGCTGGGACGGCGGCGGCTGCTCGCCGGCCTGCCGGGCGGCCTGGATCTGGGTGACGATGCCGGCCAGCCCCTGCGCCAGCGTGTCGTGGATCTCCCGCGCCATCCGGGCCCGTTCGTCCAGCGTGCCGGCTTCCCGGGCCTGCGCCAGCAGTTGCGCGTGCAGACCGGCGTTCTCCCGCAGCGCCGCTTCCAGCTTGCCGTTGGTCGCGGTCAGTTCCTCGATCGCCTCCCGGCGGCTTTCGCTCTGCTGCACCATCCGGGTGCTGAAGAAGACGAAACCGCCGGCCAGCAGGATGTTCATTGCGGCGACGCCGAGGTAGGCGGCCACATCGCCGACGTGCCACGCCGGATAGCCGCCCATCTGCGAGCCGGCCATGATGAACGCGGTGGCGATCACCCCGATCACGCCCGGCACCTTCGGTAGCAGCCGGGGCGCGTCCATGTAGTTGAGGATCGCCAGCACCCCGTACCACGGGTTGAGGCTGACCAGCGCCGCCGTCAGTCCAAACCGGACCAGGAAGAAGACGGCGTCGAACACCCGGTGCTGGCCGGGCACGCGGGCGAACAACTGCCAGGTCGCCTGGGCCAGCAGCACTCCCGCGATCAGCGCCACCGACAGCCAGAACTGCGGCCAGGTGCGGTATCCGGTGGCCGTGGTGCCGGCGGCCAGCGCGGCGGACACCGTCGCCAGGTAGAACGGCATGAGCCGCCGCGCTCCCTCGGCACGCCGGTCCCAGGGCGCCTCGCTCAGTGTCTGGCCGACGGTCACGTGGGCATCCTCGCAGACAATGGCCGGTCACTCCCAGCGAAACAGCCGGCTTGCGAGCAGCCCGCAGACCACCATGTAGCCGGCGGTCACCGCCAGGTTCAGCGGAGCGGGCCAGTGCCCGGCGGCGGCATCCTGCAACGCCTGCACCCCGGAACCCATCGGGGTGAAGTCGCTGATGTGCCGCAGCACGCCCGGCATCTCGGCGCGCGGCCACCACAGCCCGGAGAAGAACATCAGCACGAAGAACAGCAGCCCGCCGACCGCGTTGGCGGCCTTGCCGGTCCAGCACACGGCGGCGATCAGCAGGCCGACCGCGTCGGCCGCCCCGACGGCGAGCACGAACGCGACCACGAACCCGATCGGCTGGCGCGGCAGGTGCGCGCTGAACGCGACGGCGGCGACCACCTCGACCACGATCATGGTCACCACCTGCACGCTGGCGATGAGGATCAGTTGCGCGGTCAGCAGTTGGCTGGGCGCCACGGGTGTGGTGGACAGCCGGCGCAGGATGCCCCGCTCCCGGTACAGCGCCAAGGTGGCCGGCAGGAAGTTGATCCCGGTGAAGACCGCGGTGAACGTGATGATGATCGGCAGGTAGGTCTCCAACACGCTGAAGCCGCCGAGCTGCGGATCGGCCTGGTTGGTGCCGGGGATGAACCCGAAGACCAGCAGCCCGATCAGCGGGAACCCGATGCCCCAGAACGGAACCACCGGCACCCGAAGGAACAGCTTGCCTTCGGTGGTGATCAGCTTGCGCAGCGCCGAGGTGCGGATCCGGCCCGATGCCGCGTCGACGGTCGTTGTCATAGCGGGCTTACCTCGTCTCAAGATCGGTGTGGTCGTCGGCGTTCCGGTGGTCGGTCAGCGCAACGAAAGCATCGTCCAAAGTGGCCTGATCGACGCGCAGCGCCTCGGCGATGACGTCGTTGCGGGCCAGCACCGAGGTCACCGCGTTGAGCACGTTTCCGGTGCCGGTGACCAGGAACTGCCGGTCGGTGCGCCGCACGCCGGTCACCTCGGGCAGCTCGGTGAACAGCCGCTCATCCAACGGCCGGGACGCGCGGAACCGGATGCGCTGCTCGGCGTGCACGCCGCCGGCCAGGCCGGCGGGGGAGTCGACGGCCACCACCTTGCCGCGGTCGATCACCGCGACCCGGTCGCACAGCCGCTCGGCCTCCGCCATGAAATGGGTGACCAGCACGACGGTGACCCCGCCGGCCCGGACGTCCTCGATCAGCGACCAGACCTCGCGGCGCGCATGGGGATCCAGGCCGGTGGTCAGCTCGTCCAGAATCGCCACCCGCGGGTTGCCGATCAGCGCCAGGGCCACGGACAGCCGCTGCTTCTGGCCGCCGGAGAGCTTGCCGAACACCGTGTCACGCTTGTCGTCCAGGCCCAGCCGCTCGATCAGGGTGTCGGGGTCGGCGGGCTCGCGGTAGAACGAGCGGTACAGGTCCAGCGCCTCCCAGACCTTCAGCTTCTCCGGCAGCTGGCTTTCCTGTAGCTGCGCGCCGAGGACTTCGCGCAGCTGGTCGCGATGCGCGGTGGGGTTCAGGCCGAGCACGCTGATGCTGCCGCCGTCGGGCCGGCGAAGCCCCTCGACGCACTCGACCGTGGTGGTCTTGCCGGCGCCGTTGGGGCCGAGGATGCCGAAGATCTCGCCGGCCTCGACGGTGAACGACACATCGTGCACCGCGACGGTGTCGCGGTACCGCTTGCGTAGGTTGGTCACCTCTATCACTGACATGCCCCCAGCCTCGCGGCGGCGCGCGGCCGGCACATCGTTCCGCCGGCCACGTTCGCCGACCCGGCCGGTCGACGGCGGCTATCCACCGATCGGCGGATACGGCACGATGAGACGGTGCTGTGGTCGGCCGTGCCGCTGAACCTGCGCCTGCTGCGGGTGCGGGACTGGATGGACCGCGCCTACGCCGAGCCGTTGGACGTGGAGTTGCTGGCCCGCTACGCCTGCCTGTCCCGCGCCCAGTTCAACCGCACCTTCAAGCGGGCGTTCGGCGAGACCCCGCACCAGTACCTGATGAGCCGGCGGATGGAACGGGCCAAGGCGTTGCTGCGAGCGGGGGACCTGTCGGTGACCGAGGTCTGCCTCGCGGTCGGGTTCAGCAGCCTCGGCTCGTTCAGCACCCAGTTCCGCCGGCTCGTCGGCGAGAGCCCCAGTGGCTACCGGGAACGGGCCGGCCTCGACCGCGGTCTGGAGCGGGTGCCGAGCTGTCTGGTGCGGAAATGGACTCGGCCGAGGGTTGAGCGTTTTCGAGAAGCGGACCCGGGCACGGCGTCCATAACCTGACGGGGTCCAGCGATTCAGCGCGACACACCGTCAACGAAAAGGAGCTTCTCGTGATCAACCGAGTGGGCATCGTCTGCCAGTGGGTGTTCGACTATGACGAGGGATTCGACTTCTACGTCAACAAAGTGGGCCTCAAGGTCCAGATGGACGCACCGATGGAGGGCGGCGCCGGCCGCTGGGTGCTGCTGTACGCGGCCGACCAGCCCGAGGTGCCGATCATGCTGGCGGTGCCCGGCCCGCCGATCATGGACGTGGAGACCGCGACCAAGGTGCGCGAGCTGGTGTCCACCGGCTACCTCGGCTTCGGCGGCCTGGCCACCGACGACTGCCAGAAGACCTACGAGGAACTGAAGGCCAAGGGCGTCGAGTTCGTGGAGGAGCCCACCGAACGGTTCTACGGCATCGACGCGTCCTTCCGCGACCCGTTCGGCAACCAGCTGCGGCTGACTCAGCCGAAGCCGATGGACGAGATCGCCGCTCCGTGATTCCGCCTGGGTCAGCAATTCCGCCCGGTCAGCCGACTTGGCTGTGATAGTCGGCCATCAGATTGACCATCCCTTGTGGAGCGTCGGGACCGAAGCACAGGACGAGGTTCGCCGCGGATTCGGCCGCGGCGGCCTCGCTGCGTGGGAACAACGTCTGCTCGTACTCGGCCAGCGCGGTCTCCGGGTCGCCGGGGTGCGCCGCGATCGCGTTGGCCAGTTCGGCGCCGTCGAGCATGGCGAGGTTGGCGCCCTCGCCGGCGAACGGGGACATCAGGTGGGCGGCGTCGCCGAGCAGGGTCACGCCGGGCGTGCGGGGCCAGCGGTGCCCGACCGGCAGCGCGTGGATCGGCCGTGGCACAACGGATCCGTCCGCGTCGGCGATGAGGGCTTGCAGCCGCTTGTCCCAGTCGGCGAAGCCCGCCAGTAGGACGTTTTTCGCCGCGTCGGCGTCGGTGAAGTCGATGTCACCGGCGGTGGCCCAGTTCTCGGGCGCGGTCACCGCCACGTACACGTCCAGCTGGCCGTCGGCGTCGCGGTGACCGAGCAGGCCCTGACCTTCGGCGAGCGCGAACATCAGGCCGGAGCCCACGAGGGCGGAGCTGTCCGGATGGCGGGTGTCGGCGTCGAGCAGGCGCACTTCGGCGAACGACATGCCGGCGTACACCGGCGTTGCCGTCGACACCAGCGGCCGCACCTTCGACCAGGCCCCGTCCGCGCCGATCAGCAGATCGGTGCTGATCGTGTCACCGCTGGCGAAGGCCATCTCGTGCCGGCCGTCGCCCAGGGGCCGGGCGGCGGTGACCTTGGCGCCCCAGCGGACGGCGCCGGCGGGCAGGCTGGCCAACAGCAGGTCGCGCAGCGTGCCGCGGTTCACCTCGGGCCGGTTGCCGTCCTCGCCGTCATCCTCCCAGTGGACCGTGCCGTCTTTGTCCAGGACGCGCATCGCCTCGCCGCCGGGGTGCACAATCGCGCGGAACCGGTCGAACAGGCCGGCGGCACGCAACGCGGCCTGGCCGGACTCCTCGTGGATGTCCAGCATGCGGCCCTGATCACGGGCGGCCGGCGAGGTGTCCAGGTCGTAGACGGCGGCGTCGATGCCGACGTGGTGCAGCACGCTGGCCAGCGTCAGGCCGCCGAGGCCAGCGCCGACCACCACGATCGGCTGGTGTTCGGGCATGTCAGCTCCCTCTGCGATCGCCCGAACGAGTCGGGCCCGGGCTACGAGCGAATGCCGGCGATCATCACGGCGAGCAGTCGAACGCTGCCATCATGGCCGGGTTGTGAGGTCTCCCGTACCCAGGCGGCGGCGCCGAGCAGGTCGAACAGTTCCTCGGCGGTGAGGTCGGCGCGGATTCGGCCGGTCGCCTGCGCCGCCTCAAGCATCCGCACTCCGCAGCGGGTCAGCTCGGCGCACGCCGTCTCGGACAGCGCGTTGTCCCCGTTGCGGCTCTCGGTGAGGGTCTGGGCCAGCCCACGAAATGTGCTGAAGTAGTCCACCGCGCGGCTCATCCAGGCGGTGAGCGCGTCGACCGGATCGCCGGCGGCGGACACCTTGTCGGCGTAGTCCAGCAGCGAGGTCAGACCGTCCCTGGTCGCGGCCTCGATCAGCGTCGCCCTGGTCGGGAAGTGCCGGTACAGCGTGCCGATGGCCACCCCGGCCTGGCTGGCGATCTCGCCCAACGATGCCTGCGAGCCGTGCGCCGTGAACTCCGCGGTCGCCGCCGTGAGGATCGCGTCGTAGTTGCGCTGACCGTCGGCGCGGCGCGGCCGATGGGCGACCGGGGACCGGCCGGTCACGAAACCCGCTCCGGCGTTGACAAGCTGAGGACCCCTCCTGTTAGTGTCGGACCCTAACCTGAGCCTACCTCATCATAACCGGATCGTAACCGCGGATCGTCCTGGAGGACCAGCATGACCACCGAAGCCAGTACCGGCGCCGAGGCGGAGGCGACGGGCGCGTCCACCGCGCGGAGCTGGGGGCTGATTCTCGCCGCCATCGTCGGCGCCGAATTCCTGCTTCAGTTGGACGGCACCATCATCACGGTGTCCCTGCCGAACATGCAGAGCCATCTCGGTCTGGGCATCACGGCGGCATCCTGGGTGGTCACCGGGTTCTTCGTCGCCTTCGGCGGGCTGCTGCTGCTGGCCGGCCGGCTCGGTGACGTCCTGGGCCACCGCCGGGTGTTCCTCGCCGGCATCGGGCTGATCACGGTGGCCTCGCTGATCGCGGGCCTGGCGCCGAACTTCCCGGTGTTGGTCGCCGGCCGGGTGCTCCAGGGCGCCGGCGCGGGACTGGCCGGACCGAGTGGCCTGGCGCTGCTCACCATCCTGTTCGACGACGACCGCCGACAACGCGCCTTCGGCGTCTACTCCACGGTGACCGGACTCGGCGCGTCGGCCGGAATGCTGCTCGGCGGCCTGCTCACCTGGGCCGGCCAGTGGCGCTGGAGCCTGCTGGTCAACGTGCCGATCTGCCTGGTCATCCTGGCGATCGGGGTGCGGGTTCTGGGCGTCCGCGCGGGTGAGCGGAACCAGCGGTCGATCGGTCTGACCAGCGGCGTGCTGGTGACGCTGACACTGGCCGCGCTGATCTACGGGCTGTCCAGCGCGTCCCAGCACGGCTGGACCGACACCGCGACCATCGTCTCGCTGATCGCCTTCGTCGTGCTGGCCGCGATCCTGTTCACCGTCGACTCGCGCACCGCCGAACCGCTGTTGCCGGCGCGCGTGTTCACCGACCGGGCCCGGCTCGGCGGTCTGCTCAACCTCGTGCTGTCGGCGGCTGCGCTGACCAGTTTCCTGGTCTACGTCAACCAGTACCTGCACACCGTGCTCGGCCTGTCAGCGGTGCAGAACGGGCTGGCGATCCTGCCGTTCGCGCTCGCGCTGCTGGCCACCGCTCAGTTGCTGGGGAAATACATCGGCAAGATCGACCTGAAGGTGCGGGCCGTCGTCGGCCTGGTACTGATGCTCGGCGCGCTGGTCTGGCTGACTCAGCTGGGCGCCGGCTCCAGCTACGTCACCGGCGTGCTGCCGCAGATCATCCTGCTCGGCGCCGGCATCGGACTGGCCATCGTGCCGTTCAACATGATCGTGCTGTCCTCGGCCGCGCCGGAGGACACCGGCATCGTCGCCGGCGTCGCCCAACTCGCGCTGACCGTCGGTGGCTCAGTCGGCGTCGCCGTGCTGCTGATCCCGTTCACCGAGGGCGGCCACGGGATCGCCGCGAACATCTCGAAGGTGTTCGTCTGGGGCGCCGCGATCGTGCTCGTCGCGCTGATCGTGTCCGCGGTGTTCTGGTTCGGCCCCGGCGCCCGGAAGACCGCCGCCGCGTGACCGGGACGGAATTGCTCACCGGGAAGGTCGTCATCATCGCCGGTGCGAGCCGGGGGATCGGCGCCGCTGCCGCACGGCTGTTCGCCGGCGAAGGCGCCCGCCTGGTCCTCGGCGCGCGCAGCGGCGACGTGCTTGAGGAACTCGCCGGGCAGTTGCGGGCCGGCGGCGCGGAGGCGGTGGCGGTGCGGGCCGACGTCAGCACCACGGAGGGTGTCGACGCGCTGGTCGACGCCGCGATCGCCGAATTCGGTCGGCTGGACGGTTCGTATCTCAATGCCGCGGTCAGCGACCTGACCGCGCCCATGCTGACCGAGCTGTCCGAGCGGACCTGGGACGAGGTGCACGATCTTGGGCTGCGCGGGGTGTGGCTGAACCTGCGCGCCCAGCTACCGCACCTGGTCAAATCCGGCGGCGGCTCGATCGTCATCGCGGGAAGCGTCGCCGGTTTGGTCGGCGGCATCGGCGAGGCCGCGTACCAGGCGGCCAAACTCGGTGTGATCGGGCTGATGCGGGCGGCGGTGCACGAGTTCTCGCCGCAGGGCGTCCGGATCAATGTGATCGCGCCGGGTGCGGTGCTCACCGACGGTGTCGCCGAGACCTTCGCCGACAATCCCGGCGTGCGGGAATCGTTCGAGAACCACACGCCGCTGCGCCGGGTGGGACAGCCACAAGAGATCGCGGAGGTGGCCGCCTGGCTGCTCAGCGATCGCTCGTCCTATGTCACCGGGGCGACGCTCCCGGTCGACGGCGGATTGCTCGTGTCCCGGCTCTGACACCGATCCCGTGACAGCGTGCCGCGCTCCAGCGGTTGCCGCTGATCGTCACGAATGCGAGCCGCCGCACCCAGCGGCCGACACGGTGCGCGGACCGTGCCTGTCGGTCGGTGAATGCCCGCCGCTCAACCGGGCGGCCGCGCGTTGAGCCGGGCGGCCTGTCGAGTGAGGTGGTCGCGTTCGGGGAGGTTGGGCGCTGATCGGGCGGCTTGGGCGTAGAGCCGGGCCGCGGTCACCGGGTCGCCGTCGCGCTCGTGTAGGTATGCCGCGACGGCGGCATGCCGGGGCAGGGCGGGGTCGAGCCCCGCGAGTGCGGCCAGGCCGGCGCGCGGGCCGTCGGCCTCGCCGACCGCGACGGCCCGGTTGAGGCGGGCCACCGGGCTGTCGGTGAGGCGCACCAGTTCGTCGTACCACTCGACGATCTGCACCCAGTCGGTCGCCTCGGCCGTCCGGGCGTCGGCGTGCAGCGCGGCGATGGCGGCCTGGGCCTGGAACTCGCCCAGGCGATCGCGGGCCAGGGCGATCCGCAGCACGTCGACGCCCTCAGCGATCAGGCGGGTGTTCCACAGGCCGCGGTCCTGCTCGGCAAGGGTCACGAGCCGGCCGTCGGCGCCGGTCCGTGCCGGGCGCCGTGCGTGGTGGAGCAGCATGAGCGCGAGCAGGCCCGCGACCTCCTCATCGTGGGTCTGGGCCGCCAGCAGGCGAGTGAGCCGAATCGCCTCGGCGGCGAGATCGACGTCGCCGGAGTAGCCCTCGTTGAACACCAGGTAGAGCACCCGCAGCACCGTGGCGACGTCACCGGGCTGGTTGAACCGGACGCCCGAGACGGTTCGCTTGGCCCTGCTGATCCGCTGGGCCATCGTCGCCTCCGGAACGAGGTAGGCCTGCGCGATCTGACGGGTGGTCAGGCCGCCGACCGCCCGCAACGTGAGCGCGACGGCCGAAGTGGGTGTCAGGGACGGGTGCGCGCACAGGAAGTACAGCTGGAGCGTGTCGTCCGCCGCCTCGCCTGGGCCGGGCATGGGCTCGCCCTCGACGCGTACCTCGCGGTGTCGTCGGGAGGTGTCGGCGCGGGCGGTGTCGAGGAACTTTCGCCAGGCCACGGTGACCAGCCAGCCCTTGGGATCCCGCGGCGGGTCGTCCGGCCACACGCGGACGGCTTCGACCAGGGCGTCCTGCACGGCGTCCTCGGCCGCCGCGAAGTCGGCTCCGCGGCGGCCGAGGACGCTGATCACCGTGGGAGTGAGGGTGCGCAGCAGGGCCTCGTCCACGCGTGTCACTCGATGCAGGTCGAGTGCGCGGCCAGGAACGGACGCAGCTCAAGCCACTCGTGGATCGGCTTCCCGCCGGCACCAGGCGCCCCGGACAGCTCGCCGGCCAGCTCAAGCGCCCGCTGGTAGGTCTCGACGTCGATCACCATCCAGCCGGCGATCACGTCCTTGGTCTCCGCGAACGGGCCGTCGGTGACCGGCGGCCGCCCCTCGCCGTCGTGGCGGACGAACGTGCCCTCCGGGGAGAGTGCCTGACTGTCGACGAACTCGCCGGTGTCTTCGAGTCGAGCGGCGAAATCCCGCATGTACTGCACGTGAGCCGAAATCTCCTCGGGCGTCCACTGGTCCATCGGCACGTCGTTGACCGATGCCGGCGCGCCCCGGTAGTGCTTGAGCAGCAGGTACTTGGCCATCATGTTCTCCTTGGTGCGGTACGGCCCATTGTGACCGTGTTCATTCCGGGGGACGAAGCCACGCCCGGGTTCTCGACATCCCACGGCGACATTTCCTGCCGTCCTCAGGGCGCGAGCTAGCGCCCACATTCTCGACACCCGGAGTCGACGTACTGCGACGGTTTCGGACGCCGCTCCGATCCCTGACCCTTCTAACTACCGATAATGTTCACTTATCGACAGTTAGAGTTACGTGTTAAGTAGCGTTCGCTAACGTGTGAAACGTTATGTGCTACGATATTGCGGTGACCAACGATGAACCAGCCGGCATCTGCGTTTTCCCTGGTTGTGCCCGTCCGGTGCTGCGGAGTGGCGGCCCCGGACGCCCCGCCGAGTACTGCGACCTGCCGGACCACACCCGGTGGCGAGCGTGGCGGGAACGCCAACGAATCAAGGAAAACCAGGAGAATGACGCCGTCACCGTGACGAAACAGGTCGAGGGTTCGGCTACCGCGCCGGCCGCGTCCGCATCGGCCGCCAGGGTCCGGGCGGGGGAGTTGGTCCAGCGGCTACAGCTGCTGACCGGCGAGCTGACCCGGTCACTGGCCACCGTCACCGCCGAACTGTCCACCATGACCGATCCGGCGATCGTCGGCGCCGAGCTCGACGCGGTTCGCGCCGAAGCGGATCGGCAGGTCGCGCAGGCTCGCGCCGAACTGGCCAAGACCGAGCAGCGCCGCCGGGAAGCCGACCGCGCCCGCCGCGCCGCCGAGCAAGCCGCGCAGGACGCCATCGCCGCCACCGAAGCGGCCGAGCGATCTGAGGTCGACGCCCGGGAGCGGGAGCAGCGGGCCCGCGCCGACGCCGAGCGGACCCGGCACCAGGCCGACGCCGAGATCGCCGCGATCCGCGCCGACGCCGAGGACACCGTGGCCGCTGCCGGCCGCGAAGCCGATCAACTGGTCGACCAGGCGCGGGCGCACGCCAGCGCCGAGATCACCGCCGCGCGGGAGGACGCCGCGACCCGGATCGTCGCCGCCGACCAGGCCCGCGAGGACGCCAGCGGCCGCGCCAAGGCAGCGGAGCTGGCCGCCGAACGAGCCGAGCAGTCGGCCCGGTACGCCCAGACCGAGGCGCAGGGGCTGCGCGCCGAGTTGTCCGCCGCCGGCAAGGAGACCGCCGAGATCCGACGCACCGCCGACCAGCAGTTCGCCGAGCAGGCGGACCGGTTCCAGCGTGAGCTGGCCGCCGCGCGGGACGATGCCGACCGGCGTGCCACCGAACGGATCGACGCTGCTCGACGCGACGCGGACCAACGCGCCACCGAACGTGTTGCCGCGGCTGAGGAAACCAAGACACAACTACTGGCCCGCGCCCAGCGCGCCGAAGCTCAACTGGACGCCCTGGTGGCCCGCTTGCCCGATCTCACCGCACCCGCGACCAGCGCGAAGGAAGGCGCCAGGTCGACGGCTCGCGCAACGCCGCAGTGATCCGATTGGGCCGATGTCGCCACGCCGCGATCACGTCACCGGCCCGAATCCGCCGGTGACCACGCTGACCAGCGCGACGAATATGCGCCGTCGGCGGGCAGCGGCACTGGGGCGCCGGTCACGATGGTGCCGCGGCCAGCACAGCGCGCGACAGCGGCACGT
>DASZLR010000274.1:0-5799 GCA_035552275.1 Pseudonocardiaceae bacterium
AGCGGTGCTCACCGGCCCCCGCTCGGACCGGCTGTTCGCGGTGATCCAGCGGGAACTGGAGACCATCATCGACGCGCAGGTCGGCGTGGCCCGGCCGCTGGTCACGCTGGCGATCGGCGGGCCGCGATTCGATGAGCTGAAGCTGGCGGCGGTGCGCAAGGCCATCGAGCGGCTGCCGGACACGCTGCACTACGCCGAGGACTACACCACCCAGGCGCTGGACATCCGCAACACGATCACGCACAAGATGATGCAACTGTCGCCGTTGGAGTTCGAAGGCATCCTGCGACCGGCCTTCAAACAGGACGAGTGGAAGTTGATCGCCGTCGGCGCGATCATCGGCTTCCTGGTCGGCGAGTTGCAGGTGTTCGTGGTCCTGCACTGACCGCTGGCCGCTGTGGTGCACAGCGAGCCGGGAAGTCCCGGGGTTCGCCGGCCGTTGACACCGGTATGGATGAGCGCGCGGTGGACGTGCTGGTGATCGGAGCCGGCCAGGCCGGCCTGGCAGCCGCGTACCACCTGCGCCGGCTCGGCTTCACGCCAGACGGCGGAGCCACGGACAACGGATTCGTTGTGCTGGATGCGAATGCCGGTCCAGGCGGGGCCTGGCGGCATCGCTGGCCGACCCTCCGGATGGCGACCGTGCACGGCATTTACGAGTTGCCCGACATGCCAGTGCCCGACGCTCCACCGGACGCGTTGGCGGCCGAATTCCTGCCGGCCTACTTCGCCGCCTACGAGCGGCGGTTCGACCTGCCGGTGCGCCGACCGGTCAGTGTCCGCACGGTTCACGACGCCACCTCGGACCGCTCCGGGCCGCTGCTGGTCGACACCTCGGCCGGCGCCTGGTCGGCGCGGGCGCTGATCAACGCGACCGGCACCTGGACCCGCCCGTTCTGGCCGCGCTATCCCGGCCAACAGACCTTCCGTGGCCGCCAGCTGCACACCGTCGACTACCGCGGCCCGGCCGAGTTCGCCGGCCGGCGAGTGGTCGTGGTCGGCGGCGGCACGTCCGCCATCCAACTGCTTGCCGAGATCTCCGCCGTCGCCGCCGCGACCACCTGGGTCACCCGCCGCCCGCCGAAGTTCATCGACGCCGAGTTCACCCCGGAACTGGGCCGGACCGCGGTCGCCGAAGTGGAGCGCGCGGTGCGTGCCGGCCGGCCGCCGGCCAGTGTGGTGAGCGTGACCGGACTGCCGCTGACTCCGGCGATCCGGGCGCTGCGCAAGCGCGGCGTGCTGGACCGGCGGCCGATGTTCGAGCACATTGCACCCGATGGAGTGAGTTGGGGCGATCATGTCGAACCGGTCGATGTGATCCTCTGGGCCACCGGGTTCCGCGCCGCCCTCGATCACCTGGCTCCGCTGCGGCTGCGCGGCCCCGGCGGGGGCATCGCGATGGCCGGAACGCAGGTCGCCGCCGACCCCAGGGTGCATCTGGTCGGCTACGGTCCGTCCGCGAGCACGATCGGCGCGAATCGGGCCGGGCGGGCCGCTGCGGTTGCTCTGCGTAATCGGCTGGGCCAGATGGCCGCCGCGGCTTAGCCCGCTGACCAGGGCTTCATGAACAACTCAGGGGACGCTCGTCACCCAGACTTCTCCAAATGGTTCTGAACCGTTACGGTCTTTCCATGGTGCGGTCTTTGCATTCCCGCCGCCCCGCGACGCTGGCCTCGCTGGCTGCCGAGCTGGGCGTCTCCCGAACAACGGTGTCCAATGCCTACAACCGCCCTGACCAGCTCTCGCCCGAGCTGCGCCGCCGAGTCCTGGAGACCGCCCGGCGGCTGGGCTACCCCGGACCGGACCCAGTAGCCCGGTCGCTGCGCACCCGCAAGGCCGGCGCCGTCGGGCTGCTGCTCACCGAGAACCTGTCCTACGCGTTCCGCGACCCAGCGGCCATCGGCTTCCTGGAGGGACTGGCGCTGGCCTGCGAAGACGCCAAGCAGGGCCTGCACCTGGTGCCCGCGAACCCCGAGCGGGAGGACGTCGCCGCCGTGCACCGGGCCGGGGTCGACGGGTTCGTCGTCTACTCGGTGCCCGACGACGATCCGCACCTGGCGGCGGTGCTGGAACGCCCGGTGCCCATCGTGGTCTGCGACCAGCCCAGCCTGGACGGCGTGGACCGGGTCGGCATCGACGACAAGGCCGCGATCAGCGACCTCGCCCAGCACCTGATCGAGTTGGGCCACCGCCGGATCGGCGTGCTGTGCATGCGGCTGGGCCGGACCCGCAACGACGACTTCGCCGCGGTGGACCGGCAGCGGTCCGCCCACTTCCATGTGCAGCGCGGCCGGCTCGCGGGCATCGCGGCCGCGTTCGAGTCGGCCGGGGTCGACTGGGCGCGGGTTCCGGTGGTCGAGCGGTTCGATCACACCGTCGAGTGCGGCGCCGCGGCGGCCGCTCAGCTGCTCGACCGGGATCCGCACATCACGGCGCTGGTCTGCACCTCGGACATCCTGGCCATGGGTGCGCTCGCCGAAGCCAACCGGCGTGGCCTACGAGTGCCGCTGGACCTGAGCGTGACCGGCTTCGACGGCGTGGAGGACGCGGTCAAGGAGGGCCTGACCACCGTCCGCCAGCCGATGCAGGAGAAGGGCAAAGCCGCTGGTCGGCTGCTGCTGGACAACTCCGAGCCGGGCAAACCGCGCACGGTGACCCTGCCGACCGAGCTGATCCTGGGCCGCACCACCGGCCGGCCGCATTCTTCCGACGACCGCTGGTTCGGTCCGTAAATCTGGTACGTCAACCCGTCAGGGTGAACGGGACGGGTGCGCTGGCCAGCGTGCCCAACCGGCCGATCACCGCGTAACGCCCGGCCGGCACGGTCCGCCGCGCCACCGGACAGCCCGCGGCCGAAGTGCGCCCCGCCCAGGACACGCTGTAGCCAACCTGCTGGCCGGGCCGCAGGGTGATGACGTCGGCGGGGCTGGCCACGGTGTAGCAGTCCGCGCTGGACCAGAGGTGTTGCGGACCGGCCGGACTTCCCGCCGGGATCACGATCAGCGAGCGCAGCGGCCGGCTGACGTCCCGGGTGCAGGCCAGCGGACCGGCGTTGGTCACCGACAGGGTGAACACCGGGCGTTCGCCGACCCGGTAGCTGGGCCGGGCCACGCTCGCGGTGACCTTGATCGTCCCGTCCGGGCACGGCTGCGGCGGTCCGGGCGGCGGCGGTGGCGGCAGCGCCGACGACGTTGCTGATGTCGGGCTCCCGCCGGACTGCGCCGGAGCCGAAACCGACGATGGTGGGCTGGTCGCTGGGGATGAGGTCGTCGTGCTGGCTCGCGGCGGGATGGTGATCGGCGGGGCGGCGCTGTCCGACTGCACGGCCCCCACGTCCGCAGCCGGCGTGGCAGCCGATCCGGTGGCCCGGCTGCCGCCGCCGAGCAGGGCGCCGACCGCCCAAACGAGCAGCAACACCGCCAACGCCGAGCCAGCCGCGGCCATGACCCGACGACGCAGGTAGACGGCCTTGGGCTGCGGCCCTGTTGGCTCGCTCACCCCACGGAAGCTAACTCTCCGACGCACAGTCACCCCGGAGGGCACGGTCGACGCGCCGCGCGACATCGCACGTTCACTCGTTCGGGTCACACCTCAACCTGCTTGCCACCGGGGCGTCACTCCGGTTTCATGAAATGTCAGGACCTGACGGCCGGCCGCGATGAAGCGCCAGCGCCCCCACTGCTCGCCAGCGAGAGGTGCCCCATGACCGCCATTGACGAACTGCTGCATCGGCATGACGAGGCGCACGACCCCGGCACGCCGCAGATCAGCACTCCCCAACCCAGTCTCCAGGTCGCCATCGTGACCTGCATGGACGCCCGGATCAAGGTTTTCGACGTCTTCGGGCTCCGACACGGTGAGACCCACATCCTGCGCAACGCGGGCGGGGTGGTCACCGACGACGTGCTGCGCTCGCTGGCGATCAGCCAGCGGAAACTGGGCACCCGCGAGGTGATCCTCATGCAGCACACCCAGTGCGGCCTGACCACCATCACCGAAGACGGCTTCAAGGACGACCTGGAAGCCGACACCGGTCTCCGTCCGCCGTGGGCGATCGAGGCGTTCCGGGAGGTCAAGGACAGCGTGCGGCAGTCGCTCGCGCGGGTGCGGCGCTGCCCGTTCGTGCCGCACACCGACAACGTGCGCGGCTTCGTCTACGACGTGGCGACCGGCGGAATAACCGAGGTGGTGGCGTAGCCGCGAGCGCGACAACCGTTGTGCCACAATCGTTGCCGCCATGAGCCTGGACACCGACGCACTCATCGACTGGTTTGACCGCACCGCCCGCGAGCTGCCCTGGCGCGCGCCGGACCGGACCGGCTGGACCGTGCTGGTCAGCGAGATCATGTTGCAGCAGACGCCGGTCGCCCGGGTGCTGCCGGTGTGGCAGGAATGGTGCGACCGGTGGCCGAAACCGTCCGCGCTGGCGGCCGCCAGCCAGGGCGATGTGTTGCGTGCCTGGGGCAAACTCGGCTACCCGCGCCGCGCGCTGCGGCTGCACTCGGCCGCCACCGCGATCGCCGGCCGACACGGCGATGTGGTGCCCGCCGATGTGGACACCCTGCTGCGGCTGCCCGGCGTCGGCGCGTACACCGCGCGGGCGGTGGCCGCGTTCGCCTACGGCCAGCGATGTCCGGTGGTGGACACCAACGTTCGGCGGGTGATCGCCCGCGCGGTGCACGGCGCCGGCGATGTCGGACCGCCCTCGGTCAACCGCGACATGGCCGATGTCGAGGCCCAGTTGCCAGCCGATGACGGTCCGGCGGCGGTGTTCTCGGCCGCGCTGATGGAACTCGGCCAGGTGACGTGCACGGTCCGCGCGCCGCGGTGCGCGGACTGCCCGCTGGCCGCCGACTGCGCTTGGCTGCGCGCCGGCCGGCCGGTGTACCAGGGGCCGGCGAAGCCGGTGCAGAAGTTCGCCGGCACCGACCGCCAGGTGCGCGGGAAGCTGCTGGACGTGTTGCGCGACACCACCGGTCCGGTGCCTCGGACCGCGCTGGACGTGGTGTGGTCCGACGCCGGGCAGCGTGATCGCTGCCTCGACTCGCTGTTGGTGGACGGTCTGGTCGAGCAGACCGGCGACGGTCGGTTCGCCCTCGCCGGTGAAAGTTGACCGGCGGAGTTGACCACTCGTCATCGGCCGCCACATGAAACACTGCCGGGGTGGCGCAGGCATTGGAGTTCTTCTTCGATGAGCCGGCCGATGCCGCCGTGCGCGCGCTGTGGCAGCGGCTGGAACTGGCCGGCGTGCCGAGCCTGTTGTCGCACACCCACCGCCGGCACCGTCCACATGTGACATTCGCACTGGGCGGCTCGGTGTCCCCGGCGGCCCGCGCCGAGCTTCGCGAGGACCTGGCGCGGCTGTCGCTGCCGAACGTCTGGCTCTACACCCTCGGCACCTTCCCCACCGCCGACAACGGGCTGTTCCTCGGCGCGGTCGCGGACGCCGAGCTGCTGGCCGTGCACCGGACGGTGCACGACGCGCTGGTCGGGCGGGTGCGCGACCCGTGGGCGTACTACCTGCCCGGCGCCTGGGTGCCGCACTGCTCGCTGGCGCAGGGCATCACCGCCAACCAACTCGCCACCGGCTTCGCCACCGTCCATCCGGCGCAGCCGATCCGCGCCGCCATCGCCGAGGTCGGCATCACCGACACCCGAACCGGTGACGTCGACCTGCTCTGGCGGCGGTAGCCCGGTCCGGCGAAACGGCCATGTCCCGACGGCCGGCCCGTTACTGTGAGCCGGTGTTGGTTGTTCGGGGACTCACCAAGACCTACGGCGGGCGCACGGTCGTCAACC
>DASZLR010000275.1:0-17237 GCA_035552275.1 Pseudonocardiaceae bacterium
AGTAGGACGCGGTCCGCGCGCCGACCACGTTCAGCCGCAGGCGCAGCCGCCGGGACAGTACCGCCGTCCGAAACACGTGGTAGTTGTTGGTAACCGCGACGACGGCGCCTGCCCGGCCGTGCTCGGCCAGCAGGTCGACGCTGAAGCGGAGGTTCTGCTCGGTCGTGGCGGCCTTGTCCTCGAGCAGGATCCGCTCCGCCGGTACGCCGGCCCCGCGCAGGTAGGCAGTCATCGCCTGGGCCTCGGACACCGCTTCGTCGGCGCCCCGCCCGCCGGAGACGACGATCACCGGATCGGGCCCGGCGGCCCGGCGCAGGCACTCGACGGCGCGATCGAGACGGCTTGCCAGCAGGGGTGGCACGCGGTCGCCGAGAAGACCCGAGCCGAGCACGATGATCGCGTCCGCGCGTTTCCGGCGGCCGATTCTGCCGTACAGCACCGAATACGCGAGCAGCGCGGTGAACAGGAACGCGAGATAGCCGGCGACGAGCAGCAGCGACGTCGCCGCCGCGACGAGCCACGGAGTCCTGCCGACCCCGACGACGGCTGCGGTCAGGGCGAACAGTCCGATCATCGCGATGCCCACCAGCAGGGACATCAGGTTCGCGAGGCGATGGCCTTCGTGCCGCCACATCACGACGCCGTTCGCGATCAGCGCCCACGGCAGCACCAGGACGGTCAGCGCCGCGAACAGTGACAGCGCCACGAAAACGGCCGTCTGTAGCCAGGCGATGCCGGACAGCCGCCCGAGCAGCCAGAATCCGGTGAACACGGCGGCGATGCCGAACCACACCGCATTTCCAAGGCGCCGCGGTTCGCGCCACACGCGAAATCCGAAAATCAGCACGGCTGCCAGCGATATCAGTCCGAAAGCCATGATCCTCCGTCGGCGTGGGTTCTCGATCATTCTGGCCGTCATCCGGATCGCGAGCCACGGTGGGTGCGGCAGCTTGGCCGCATGACCATGGCGCTGAGGACATTCCCGGTGCTCCGTGGGTGTGCCGAGCGCTCGCTGACTGGGGCTGCCACCGGCCGAACTGTCCGATGTGGAGCCATTCGAGGTGATCGCCGCAGTGGCGGAACGGGTTCGCCCCGCGGTCCCTGCCGACGCCGAATTGGTGCCGCTGGCCGAAACACTCGAAGCCCGCTTGGCCGGCGGCTCGTTCGCCGAGCCGACACCGACCGCGGACCAGGCGCATTTCGCCGTGGCGGAGGCACATCCGCGGGTCGAGCTGACCGCCCGCCGATCGGCAGCACGGCCGTTATCGACGACAAGCCGTGTGGCGGACTTTCCCGGCTCTCGAAGATATCCCCTGGCCGGCAGCGCGGCGTGCGGGCCCTCGCCACGCCCCGTCCGGCACGGCGGCGGTCGCGCTGTCGCCCGTCCGGAGGAAGTCCGGAAAATCCGTGAACCGCGCCGCAGCACGCCGCTACGTACCGGGTGACCTTGCTTGCTTTTGGTAGGAGTGACCATGACTTCCCGCGCGGACACGCCCGATCCCGAACCCCGGGACCATCCTCCCTTGTGGATGGTTGTCGGCACCGAACTCGGCCGCCTCCGGCACGGCTTCCTCGCCTGGTACACGGTGCTGGCGCCGATCGTGATCGCCGTACCGCTGTACCTGGGCTCGCTGTTCTCCCCGGAGGGCGCGTCCGGGCACACGTGGCAGACCTTCAGCAACGTGACGCTGGAGTTCTGGGGTGTGCTCGTGCCTATGACGGCGGGCCTGGCGGCCACCCTTTCGGTGCGGGCCGACCAGGGCTCCTGGCGCCTGCTGCTGTCCTACGCGGTGCCCCGCTGGCGGTACTTCGTCGGCAAGTTCGGCGCGCTGGCCGTGCTGAGCCTGGTTTCGAGCACTGTGCTGGCCCTGGTGCTGTGCGGCGGCGCCGCGCTGAACGGCACGCTCGGGTCATCCGTGGGCACCGTGCTCGCGGCGGCGTACCTGCCGTGGCTCGCCGGGCTGGCCAGCGTCGCGCTCGCGTTGCTGGTGGCCGTGCGCTGGGGGTTCGGCCCCGGCATCACGGTCGGCGTCGCCGGCCTGCTCTGCGGCGCGCTGACCGCGGACAAGACGTTCTGGTACGCGATTCCGGTCGCGTGGCCGATGCGGGTGATCCTGCCGGTCGCCGGGATCAGCCCGAACGGCATTGCGCTGCCGCCGGGCAGTCCGCTGGCCGATCACCGGGCGATCCCGGTCGCCCTTGGCCTTTCCCTGGCACTGATGGCAGTACTGCTGCTCGCCGGCGGTCGGCACATGAACCGCAAGGAGATCTGAACCGTGCTCACCCTGGAAATTTCCGCCCTGCACAAGCATTACGGCGAGCATCGCGCGCTCGACGGAGCTAACCTGACGGTCCGCTCGGGTGAGGTGTACGGCCTGCTCGGGCCGAACGGCGCGGGCAAGACCACGCTGATGAAGACCGTGCTCGGCCTGCAACGACCCACCAGCGGCGACATCCGGCTCTTCGGCCGGCAGCACGAGCGGCGGCTGCTGGCCGAAGTCGGTGCGCTGGTGGAGGTTCCCGGTCTCTGGCCGCAGCTGGACGCGGTCGCGCACCTGAGCACCCACGCGCGGCTGCGCGGCGTGTCTGAGAAGTGGATCGACGACGTGCTCGACCAGGTCCAGCTGCAGAACGTGCGCACCCGGAAGGTGACCAAGTACTCGCTGGGCATGCGCTGGCGACTGGGCATCGCGATCGCGCTGCTGGTGCGGCCGCGGTTCATCATCCTCGACGAGCCGACCAATGGCCTGGACCCGGTGGGCATCCGGGAAATGCGCGCACTGATCCGGTCGCTGGCCGGCTCCGGGGTCACCATCATGATTTCGAGCCACCAACTGTCGGAGATCGCGCAGATCTGCGACCGCGTGGGCGTGCTGGTCGCCGGCCGCACGCGGTACGAGGGGTCGGTCGACGGCCTCGCGGTGAATGGGGATCTGGAAGCGGGCTTCTTCCGCATTGTGGAGAGTGTCGGAAGCGGCGTTCGCTGACTGGGACAACGGCGCCTCACGGGCGCCCGGCCGGCCTAGGTGCGGTGCCACCCCCACGCCGTACCTAGGCCTTCTCGTTTCCCGGTCGGTCAGTTCCCGTCGTGGCGGGAACCGCCATCGCGGTCCGGTCTGCCATGCGGGACCGCAGCTCGGATCGCCCAGACACGCCCATGTGCTGGTAGAGCCGCCGGATGCGGCGGTACATGGAGCGCTCCGAGCAGTAGAACTGGTGCGCGATCGACGAAATGCTGTTGGTGCCGCACAACAGCCGCATCAACCGGCCGGTCTCCTCCGGATCGGTGCTTTCCGTCTCGAGCGGTTCCACTAAGAAGTCCTCGCGGCCGGCGAAATACGGCCGCAGACCTCGGGGCAATAACTGTGCGGCGCCGGTGCACGCCGTGAGCACGGCGTCGATCTGCTTGTCCTGCGGCAGCCGGACGTTCAGCACCCCACTCGCACCGTTCTTGATGGCCAGGAACGTCTGGTGTCCATTGATGTCGTTGACCACCGCGAGAATCGGTGTCAGGCACCGGGTCCGCCGCAGCGAGCGCACGAGCTCGTGATCGGGCTCGCTCGCCGCGGGCACCAGAACCGGCACCTCGTCGGCCGACATCACGAACAACGTCGCGGGATCGGCGAACTCGAAGAAGATTCCCGCGTCCGCCCAGCCGTCGCGGTAACCGTCCAGGCTGAAGCGCAGCCCCGAGTGCACTTTCAGTATCAGTTTCTTGTCCAACGAATACGTCACAGGGCCCCATTCCTGTTCGGTGCGAAATCTCCGAGCTCACCGCCAAGCTACTGACGACGCCCTCGCGTGTCAACTGGCGGGATAGTGACGTCGGCCGCGCGAAAAAGACTAAACTTCCGGTTCCCGTACTCCCGCGAACCATTCGCCTTTTCTTTCGGGCGCGACTAAGCTCCGTGTCCGTCCACTCCGGACACGGAGCTCGCCGGGAAATGCTTACCGTTCAGCTCTTCCCGCACAGGCCGAGGCCGGCGCTCAGCAGCGCCCCCAGGCTCACGCTCGCCCCCTGACTGCCTTCCGTACGCAGCGGATCGATTTTCGGCACGCCGGCGGCTTCGGCCTTGTCGTTGAGCGCGTAGCCCTTTCCGTCCGGCGCGACGAACACGACCTGATCGGCGCCGCGGCATTCGAGCGTGCCGTGGTCGACATTCAGCGGCCACAGATAGCCGAAGTTGGCCTGCGTGACCGCCTGCTTGCTCGAGGTCGGCGGTGGCAGCGGCACGGCCGTGGTCGACGCGGGGTCGCGCCCACCGGCGCCACAGGCCGTGAGGGCCAGGGCCGCAGCGAGCAGGGCGCCGAGCAGGGCGGCGAAACGACTGCCGGACAAGGACATGTGAACCGTTACCTCATTATGTTCGTCGGGTCGAGTGACTGCAGGAGGGCGACATAGCCGTCCTCCAGGGTGGGCGCCACGAGCTCCGCGCCCGGCGGCGGCGTGCCGACGAGGCGGTACTCGGCGCCCTCGGGACCGGACACCGCGTTGACGACGGTGCCGTCGGACGGGTGCATCTCGCTCCGCAGCCGGTAGGTGCGGCCCGCAGCGACATCGGTCAGGCCGGTGGCGGTGCCGTGGTAGCGCAGGCGTCCTTCGTCGAGCACGCAGACGCGCGGGCAGGCCTGGGCCACGTCATCGAGGATGTGCGTCGAGAGGATCATGATCCGGTCGCCGCCGAGGCCCGCCAGTAGGGCTCGGAAGCGCATCCGCTCCTGCGGGTCGAGCCCGGCGGTCGGTTCGTCGACGATGACCAGCCGTGGATCGCCCAGCAACGCCTGCGCGATACCGAGACGGCGTTTCATGCCGCCGGAGAAGCCGCCGACGCGGCGGCTCCGATGGTCTTCGAGCCCGACCTGGCCAAGCAGCACCTCGACCTGTGCGTGCCGGGCGCGCTTGTCGTCGATGCCCTTCAGCAGGGCGATGTAGTCGAGGAATTCGCGCGCGGTCAGGTCCGGGTAGAGCGCCAGTTCCTGGGGCATGTAGCCGAGCATGCGTTTCACGGCCGTCCTGCCCGATGACGTCGCCAGGTCGTGGTCTCCGACCCGAACCCGGCCCGAGGTCGGGCGCAGGACTCCGGTGAGGATGCGCATAAGGGTGGTCTTGCCCGCGCCATTGGGACCGAGTAGCCCGGTCATGCCCCGGCCGATCCGCAGGTCGACGCGGTCGAGCGCGGTGTGCCCGCCGCGGTAGACCTTGCCGAGTCCTTCGATCACGATGTTCACCGGTCTGCTCCGTCCCGTGTCCCGTGGCCGTCCGCCCGCCAGGCCATGACCAGGCGGGCCGCAAGGAAGAACACCGCCGCGAGCGCGAGCACCAGCACCAGGTTCAGCAGCGCCGAGCCGCTGTCCGGCGGTGGGCTCAGCGCGCCGGTTCGCTGTCGGTTGGCCCAGACGCCCCGCGCGCCCAGCCACGCCACGGCCTGATACCCGCCAAGCGGGGAGAGCACGGTGCCGGTCGGCGTGGGTACCGGCACGATCGACGGGCTGAGCTGCGTGGCCCAGAACCAGACCGCCACCACCAGCACCCGGGCCAGCGCGACCGGCAGCAGCAGCCCGGCCAGCCCGGCGAACGTCGTGATCGCCAGCGCTGCGGGCGCCAGCACGGTCACCACGCCGAGGACGGCGTGCGCGAGCGGCGCCACCGAACTCGCCTGGACGCTCGCCGCGACGCCGAGCAGGACGACGACGACAGCGATCGGCGCGAGTGCCACCGCCAGCGCGCCGGCGAGCACGCCGGCCAGGCGTGCGGTCCGGCCACCCGGGGTGGTGTCGAGGACCTCGGTCAGGCCCGGGCGGCTGTGCTGGGTGAGCCGTCCGGCCAGCGCGACGCCGAGGCCGACGACGGCGAACGTGTTGACCACGACCACCGTGGTCCCGATCCGGCCGGCGGCGTCGGCCTGCCCGGCGACGGCGGGCGAGGACAGCGCAAGCAGGACCGCCAGCCCGGTCAGGGGCAGCAGCGACAGCCACAGCACCCGGTCACGCGCGGCCATTCGCGCCTCGTAGCGCACCGAACCACGGACCGCGCACCACGTCACGGTCATTCCCGGCCTCCTTCGATCAGGCCGCGCCCCTCGGCGAGCAGGCGCGACGCCGGCGCGGCGAACAGGGCCGCGAGCACGAGCTGAGCCACGATCCGGACGGCCGGCGCGGCGAAGATCCGGTCCAGCACGAAAAGTTCGGCGAGCCACGCCGCCAGGACCACCGTGGACGCGCCGGCCGTCGACCGCAGCGCGGCGGCCGACCACGCCCCAGCCGCCCCGAGCATGGCGCCGAACGCGCACAGTGCCGCGAACCGGCTCAGCGCGTGGGCGTCCGGGAGCAGGCCCGCCGCCAGGATCAGCGCGCCCAGCACGGTGGCGGCGCCGAGTAGGGCCAGCCGGCGGCCGAGCGTCGTGCGCAACGGCGTCGGCAGGCTCAGGTGCAGCTCGGCGGCGCGCTCACCGCCCACGACTGCGGCCACCGCCAGCCCGGCCACGAGCGGTGGCGCGGACTGGGCCAGCCAGGCTCCGGTGAACCCGGCGCCGCGCAGGCCGAGCCCGGTGGCCAGCAGGACGCCAGCGAGCACCGGCGGCGCGACCAGGAGGTGCCGCCCCGCCCGCCTCGCCTCGTACCGCCACAGCCGCCAGTCGTGCATACCCCGTACGTAGCCGGGAAGTGCCGCGAGGTTCACGCGAATTCCCGCGGACGTTCCGGCAGCTGCCGGACCTGCCGGACGGCCAGCACGAACAGCACCAGCGCGAGGGCGGTCGTCCAGGGCGTGGTGCCCCAGACCTGGGCGACCGCCGCGCCCACGCGTTCGGCGAGGCCGCCGCGCGAAAGCGTCGCCAGGGACCCGACGCACCAGGCGGCGAAGGCGGCCGCGGCGCCGACACCGGTGGACCAGCGGACCGCGCCCACGACGGCGATGGCCGAAGTGAGCAGTGACTGCCCCAGCCAGCCGGTGACCAGGTCGAACACGCCGCTGCCCACTCCGGCGGCGTGCACCACGCCCGAGCCCACCAGCGCGAGCAGCAGGTCCGCGGCCAGCACCAGCACGAGCCGCGCGGTGAACACGGTGACCGGCGAGATCGGCAACGCGCAGAGCAGTTCCGTACGCGGATCGCCGCGGCGGGCCATGGTGGCGAGCGAGCCGAGCAGCGCGACCAGGACGACCCCGGCGGCGAAGTACCGCGAGGCGAGCGCCGGGTCCGGCGTGACCAGGGCGATCACGACGGCTGCGGCCAGGCCCGCGAAGCTGAGCGGGAGCAGCAGACGGGGCATCAGCCGCAACTGCCGCAGCACCAGCAGCCCGGTCGTGCGCCAGGACCGGGTCAGCCCGGGGCGGGTGACCGTCGGCTCGGGCGCGAGGTCCGGCAGCAGCAGGTCGAACGCGGGTGCCCGGACGTCCGAGGCCAGCGTGGCGGCAGCCTGGCGGGTGGCGGCGGCGAGGTGCTGCCAGGAGTCCCAGCGCAGGCGGCAGGCGGCGCAGGTGGCGAGGTGCCCGGCCGGGCGGGTGAGGTGGCGCAACTCGTCGTCGGTGAGGTGGGTCATGGCGTGCTCCTACGGACCGGGGACGGGCTGAGCCGGGCGCTCAGCTGCCGCCGTGCGTGCGACATCCTGCTTTTCACGGTGCCGACCGGGATGCCCAGCGCGGCCGACACCTCCGGGTAGGAGAGGTCTTCGGCGAGCACGAGCACGAGGACTTCGCGCAGGTGCTCCGGCAGTTCGGTGATCGCCGCGGCCAGCGATTCCTGCTCGGCCTCGGCGAGCACCCGGTCCTCGACACCGGGCGCCGGGTCGGGGACGTCGGCGGCTTCGTCGAGGTCCACCTCCACCGCGGTGGCGCGCCGCAGCCGGTTGTGCGCCTGTCGGCGCGCGACGCCGTACAGCCAGCCACGCGCCGACGACTCGGCCCGGAAGCTGCCTGCCGACTGCCATACCGCCAGCCAGGTCTCCTGGAGGATCTCCTCGGCGACCCCGGTGTTGGACGTGAGGCGGCGCAGCAGGCGGAGCAAGCCGCTGCTGTGCCGTTCGTAAAGGTCGCGAAGGGCGTCCTGATCGCCGCCTGCGACGGCGGTCATGAGCTGCTCGTCTGACCACACACAGATGTGTGTAGCAGTTCGCCGTCCGGTGGTTCACGACATGCGTTCGTGATCACCGATCGAGTGAACTGCCGCACCGCCTCGTGACTGCCAGTTGTCGCGCCGGGCCTTGAAGGCCCATTCCGCGCCTGGCCCGCGTTTCTCGTGCGGTCGCCGGACCGGTTTAGCTGACGTCGGCGGGGAGGACGACGTTGACGAGTTTGGGTGCGCGGACGATGACCTTGAGCGGTTCGCGCCCGTCCAGTGTCTTCAACACCACGTCCGTGGCCAGTGCGTGGGCCTGCAACTCCTCCTCGGCGATGCTGGGCGGCACCTCGATCCGGCCGCGCACCTTGCCGTTGATCTGGACCACACAGATCACCGTCTCCTCGGTCAGCAGCGCGGGGTCGGCGCGCGGCCAGGTGGCCTTGCTCACGGTGTCGCCGGACTCGACGTCGTGACCCAGTGCCGACCAGCCTTCCTCGGCACAGTAGGGCGCGAACAGGCTCAGCATGATCGCCAGCGTCTCCGCGCCGGCCCGCACCGCCGGGTCCGCCGCGCCGGGGCCGGTGTCGATCGCCTTGCGCAGCGCCGAAGTCAGCTCCATCAGCCGGGCGATGGCGACGTTGAACCGGTGCCCGTCCAGCAACTGGGTGACCTCGGCCACGATCCGGGCGACGGCTCGGCGCACGCCCAGATCTCCTTCGCCGGCAACGGTTTCTGCGGCGGCCGCATCGGCGCACACGCGCCACGCCCGCGCCAGGAACTTGCCTGATCCGCCGGGCGAGACGTCCGCCCAGTCGATGTCGTCCTCGGGCGGCCCGGCGAAGATCATGGTCAGCCGAATGGCGTCCACGCCGAACCGCTCCAGCTCGGCGCCCAGGTCGACCAGGTTGCCGGTTGATTTTGACATCGCCGAACCGTTCAGGATTACCTGACCCTGGTTCAGGAGTGCCTTGAACGGCTCGGTGAAATCGACCAATCCCATGTCGTACAACGCTTTCACGAAGAACCTGCTGTACAGCAGATGCAGGATCGCGTGTTCCACGCCGCCGACATACTGATCGACCGGCAGCCACTGCCGGACCTTCTCCGGGTCGAACGCCTGGGTGTCGTCGTTCGGCGAGGCGAACCGCAGGAAGTACCACGACGAGTCGACGAAGGTGTCCATTGTGTCCGTGTCGCGCTGCGCTTCTCCGCCGCAGCGCGGGCATTCCACGTTCACCCACTCCGGCACCGACGCCAGCGGCGAGACGCCCTTCGGCGACAGCGCCGCCCCGCGCAGGTCCGGCAGCCGCACCGGCAACTGATCCTCGGGCACCGGCACCTCACCGCACGTCGGGCAGTGGATGATCGGAATCGGGCAACCCCAGTATCGCTGCCGGGACAGCAGCCAGTCGCGCAGCCGGTAGTTCACCGTCGCCGCGCCGACGCCCTTGCCGTGCAGCACTTCGGTGATCCGCCGGATGGCCTCGACCTTGCTCAGCCCGTTGATCACGTCCGAATTGACCAACGTGCCCTCACCGGCCGTGGCCACCCCGGTTTCCACCGGGTCCGGCTCGCCGGTGTCCAGCACGACCCGCACCGGCAGATCGAATGTCCGGGCGAAGTCCAGATCCCGCTGATCATGCGCCGGAACGGCCATGATCGCGCCGGTTCCGTAGTCGGCCAGCACATAGTCGGCCGCCCAGATGGGAATGCGTTCCCCGTTGACCGGATTGATCGCGTGCCGGCCCAGGAAAACACCGGTCTTCTCGCGGTCCGTCGACTGGCGCTCGATATCCGACAGCCGCTTCACCTGTTCGACATAATTGTCGAAATCCGCCCGCCGTTCCGGCGCGCACAGCTCATTCGCCAGCTCGCTGTCGGCCGCCACCACGAAGAACGTCGCGCCGTACAGGGTGTCCGGCCGGGTGGTGAACACGGTGACCGGCGCGTCGCGGCCCTCGATCTCGAAGTTGACCTCGGCGCCCTCGGACCGGCCGATCCAGTTGCGCTGCATCAGCAGCACCCGCTCCGGCCACTTCCCGGCCAGTTGGTCCATGTCATCCAGCAGGCGCTGGGCGTAGTCGGTGATCTTGAAGTACCACTGGGTCAGCGACCGCTTGGTGACCACCGCCCCGCACCGTTCGCACCGACCGCCGACGACCTGCTCGTTGGCCAGCACGGTCTGGTCGTTCGGGCACCAGTTGACCCAGCTTTCCTTGCGGTAGGCCAGGTTCCGCTCGTACAGCTTCAGGAACAGCCACTGCGTCCAGCGGTAGTACTCCGGGTCGGAGGTGTGCAGCCGGGTCGACCAGTCGATGGAGATCGCGTAGCGCTTGAACGACGCGGCCTGTGTCTCGATGTTGGCGTAGGTCCACTCGGCCGGGTGGGTGCCGCGCCGGATCGCCGCGTTCTCCGCCGGCAGGCCGAACGAGTCCCAGCCGATCGGGTGCAGCACGTCATATCCGTTGAGCACCTGGTAGCGGGCCACCACATCGCCGATCGCGTACGCCTCGGCGTGGCCCATGTGCAGATCGCCCGACGGGTACGGGAACATGTCGAGGATGTACTTGCGCGGCTTGTCCGGCTCCTGCCCAGCCCGGAACTGGCCCAGCTTCTCCCATACTGGCTGCCAACGCTCCTGCGCCGTCCGCCAGTCGTAGCGCGCGCCGCCGTCGGTGGTTCCCGGGTCGCTCATCCTGCTGTTTGTCCTGTTCTCCTGCTGCCTGTTCGCGGGCGCTGTCCGGTCCGCCGACCGTAAACATCAAAAAGCCCCCGCACACGCAGGGGCTGCCGCACTGACCTGGTGGTCAGCGCAGCCCGATAAGAAGGAGGCCAGCGCCTTGCCGCACGGCCGCATGCTACCGCACCAGCCGATCGTGTCCCGGCCCAGCGGGGCGCGACCGAGGCCAATCGGACGGATGGGACATCGGGGCTGATCCAACCCCGGCGGGGCGGACTGCCGGCGGGTGTGGTCACCCCCGGTTACTGAAGGGCCGGACGCAGCCCGAAGAAGAGCAGTCCTCGATAACCGGCTTGGCCCAACGGCCGGCCGTCTCGCGCGCGTCGGGACGCGCTGTGACCGCGATTTTGCGTGGTCCGTCATTCAACTGAGTGAGTGGTGTGGGAACCCCTTGCCCAGAGTGTCGAGATCGTGGGAGTCTCCCAATACGCCAGGACGCCAGAAAGTACCGGCGGAAGGAGTGGTACGTCGCCGGAATTGAATAAGACGGGCCGACCAGGGCTGACCAGACCTTTTGCCGCTCGCCGTCGAGTGGCCCTCATTTCGTATATCAATTTTCAGTAGGCGACCCCTCCTTTTTCTTTTGTGTAGTGTCATGGATTGGTGGTGTGGGCTGTGACGACGACGGAGTCGAGTACCGGTGCCGAGGAGACGCAGAGTCAACTGAGCCTGGGCACGGCGGCTGCGCGGAACTTGGCGACGACGACCAAGACCGAGCCGCAGATGCAGGGAATCACTTCCCGCTGGTTGTTGAAGATCCTGCCCTGGGTTCAGGTGTCCGGCGGCGTCTACCGGGTGAACCGGCGGCTCGCTTACACGCTCGGCGACGGACGAATCGAATTCGACACGACCGGCGCCCAGGTGCGGGTCATTCCACAGGAGCTGACCGAGCTGCCGGCGTTCCGCGGTTTTGCCGACGTCGGCGTGCTCGGCGAGCTGGCCAGCCGGTTCGAACAGCGGGAGTTCGAGCCCGGCGATGTGGTGGTGGAAGCCGGCCGTCCGGCGGACCAGGTGTTTCTCATCGCGCACGGCAAGCTGAACAAGATCGGCGCGGGAAAATACGGCGACCGGGCCGTGTTGGGTGTGCTGGCCGACGGCGAGTATTTCGGCGACCAGGTTCTCGTCGGCGCGGACAGCACCTGGGAGTTCACTGTCCAGGCGGTCACCACTGCCACCGTGCTCGCCCTGCCGCGAGACGCGTATCAGCAGGTCGTGGACCAGTCCGAGGCGCTGCGGAGCTACGTCGCGCAACTGGCCACCAGCAACGGCCATCCGCGCAACGAACACGGCGAGATCGCCGTCCAAGTGGCGTCCGGACACGA
Source organism: Pseudonocardiaceae bacterium (assembly GCA_035552275.1). Taxonomy (GTDB): domain Bacteria; phylum Actinomycetota; class Actinomycetes; order Mycobacteriales; family Pseudonocardiaceae; genus DASVLX01. Next base: position 12,120 of record DASZLR010000275.1, read on the forward strand.
GGGCGAACCGGAACTGCCCGGCACCTTCGTGGAATACGAGGCCGCTCCGCGTGAATACGAGCTGAGCGTCGCGCAAACGGTGCTTCGGGTGCACTCCAGGGTCGCGGACCTGTTCAACGAGCCGATGGACCAGGTCGAACAGCAGTTGCGGCTGACCATTGAGTCGCTGCGTGAGCGCCAGGAACACGAGCTGGTCAACAATCCGGACTTCGGTCTGCTCAACAACGCCGATTTCCGCCAGCGCATCCACACCCGCAGCGGCCCGCCGACCCCCGATGACCTGGACGAACTGCTCGCCACTGTGTGGAAGGAGCCGTCATATTTCCTCGCCCATCCGCGCGCGATCGCCGCGTTCGGCCGGGAGTGCAGCCGGCGCGGAATCTACCCGAGCGGTATTGACATCGGCGGCCACCAGATTCCGGCCTGGCGTGGTATTCCGTTGTTGCCGTGCAACAAGATTCCGGTCAACGGCGGCCACACCACCTCCATTATGCTGCTACGCACCGGCGAGGCGAATCAGGGCATTGTCGGCCTGCACCAAGTCGGCCTTCCGGATGAATACCAGCCTGGCCTGTCCGTCCGGTTCATGGGCATCAACAGCCAAGCGGTGATCTCCTATCTGGTCAGCGCCTATTACTCGGCCGCGGTGCTCGTTCCGGACGCGCTCGGCATCCTGGAAAACGTGGAAGTCGCTCGTTCACACGACTGACCGAAAAGGCCACATGAAGGAGGTGACAGGTGGCCGAGCGCACGACGACCCAGCCGCGTGGCGACGCCCGGGCGGTCGCGGACGCCTCGCTGCGTGCGATCGTGGCCGCTGGACATCCGTACTCGGCGCGGGTCGCCGCCTATCACATGGGCTGGGCGGACGCCGACGGAACACCGACTACCGCCAACAGCGGCAAGGGTGTTCGGCCGGCGTTGGCCCTGCTCTCGGCGCGGCTGGCCGGAGCTGAGGCCGAGGTCGGCGTGCCGGGGGCGGTCGCCGTCGAGCTGGTGCACAACTTCTCGCTGCTGCACGACGACGTGCTGGACGAGGACGTGCTGCGCCGCGGCCGGCCCACCGCGTGGACGGTATTCGGGGTGGGCGCGGCGGTGCTGGCCGGCGACGCCCTGCTCAACGCGGCCATCGAGGTGGTGTCCGCGCACCACGCCGCTACCCGGCGGATGGTGGACGCCGTTGACGGGCTGATCGTCGGCCAGTGTCGGGACCTGGCCTTCGAGACCCGCGACGACGTGTCCATTGTGGAGTATCTGGAAATGGCCGCCGGCAAGACCGGCGCGCTGTTCGGCTGCGCGGCCAGCGTGGGCGCGGTGCTCGCCGACGCTCCCGCGCACGTGGTCGACGCCCTGGAAACCTTCGGCCGGTGTCTGGGGATCGCCTTCCAGGCGGTGGACGACCTGCTCGGCATCTGGGGCTCGCCCTCGGTGACGGCCAAGTCGAACCGCAGCGATCTGCGGCGGGGCAAGAAGACCCTGCCGGTGCTGGCCGCGCTGCGCTCGACCCATCCGGCGGTGCCGGAACTGGCCGCGCTGCTGCGTCGCCGCGATCTCGGCGACGCGGACCTGGACCGGGCCGCCGAGCTGGTCGAGCTCACCGGCGGCCGGTCGTTCACCAGCACGGTGGCCGACCGGCGGTTGGCCGAGGCGATCACCGCCCTGGACGACATCGACCCGGACCCGGCCGTTCGGGCGGAGACGGTGGCGCTGGCCACCACCCTCGTCAACCGCGACAGGTAACGCACGACAAGCGATTGGTGGATACCGCGTGACAACGACCGAGCAGCCGACCGAGCAGCCGATCGAGCAGAGCCCACAGCCGCTGAGCCTGGGCACGCAGGCCGCGCGCAACCTGGCGACCACGACCAAAACCGCCCCGCAGATGCAGGGCATCACCCCGCGCTGGCTGCTGCGGGTGCTGCCCTGGGAGGACGTGCCCGGCGCGGTGTACCGGGTGAACCGCCGGCTGGCCTACGAGGTCGGCGGCGGCCGGGTGAGCTTCGCGGCGGTCGGCGACCAGCTCCAGATCGTCCCGCCCAGCCTCGCCGAACTGCCCGCGCTGCGCGGATTCGAGGACGTCGGCGTGCTGGCCGAGTTGTCGAACCTGTTCCAGCAGCGGCAATTCGCGGCCGGCGAGGTGATCGCGGCGGCCGGCAGTCCGGCCGACGAGTTGTTCGTGATCGCCTTCGGCAAGGTGAACACCATCGGCCAGGGCAAGTACGGCGACCGCGTCACGCTGGGCGTGCTCGCCGATGGCGAGTACTTCGGCGATCAGGCGTTGGCCGGGCCGGAAAGCGCCTGGCCGCACACGATCCAGGCGGTGACGGCGGGCACCGTGCTGGCGTTGCCGCGCGGCGAGTATCACCGGATCGTGGAGCGGTCGGAATCGCTGCGGACGTTCCTCGCCCAGCGCGCGGCCAGCAACGGCGGCCTGGCGCGCAACAAGCACGGCGAGGCGGACATCGATCTCGCCGCCGGCCACGAGGGCGAGATCGAGCTGCCCGGCACCTTCGCCGCGTACGAGGCCAGCCCGCGCGAATACGAGCTGAGCGTGGCGCAGACCGTGCTGCGGGTGCACACCCGGGTCGCGGACCTTTACAACGGGCCGATGGACCAGATCGAGCAGCAGTTGCGGCTGACCATCGAGTCGCTGCGCGAGCGCCAGGAACACGAACTGGTGAACAACACCGATTTCGGCCTGTTGCACAACGTCGATCCCCGGCAGCGCATCCACACGCACAGCGGCCCGCCGACGCCGGACGACCTGGACACCCTGCTGTCCCGCCGACGCAAGTCGCGGTTGTTCCTCGCCCATCCGCGCGCCATCGCCGCGTTCGGCCGGGAGTGCAACCAGCGCGGCATCTACTCGGGGACCACCGAGGTAGCCGGGCGGCAGGTGCCGGCCTGGCGGGGCGTGCCGGTGCTGCCGTGCGACAAGATTCCGGTCACCGACGACCAGACGACCTCGATCATCGTGCTGCGCACCGGAAAGGACGACCAGGGCGTGGTCGGTCTACAACAGACCGGAATCCCGGACGAGTACCAGCCGGGGCTCTCGGTGCGGTTCCGCGGCATCGACGAGCGCGCGGTGCTGTCCTATCAGGTCAGCACCTACTTCTCGGCGGCCGTGCTGGTGCCCGACGCGCTCGGTGTGCTGGAGAATGTCGAGATTGGACGGTGACCGGCGTCAGTTCACCCGATCCCAGTACGGCGGACCAGCCGGATTGACGTCATACAGGGGCTGGTTCGGGCCGTAGGCGGCGATTTGGTGGGTGCCGAACCGGAGGTCCGCCTGGTTGACGCCGACGGCCATGCGCATCGAGCCGTGCCAGGTGTCCAGTGCGTTCGGGCCGGGCTCGACCAGGATTTCCACCGTGATGTTGTCGCCCTGGGTGGCGTTGATCGAGAAACCGTCGGTGCCGACGCAGGCGGTGGGGCAGGTGTACCGCATCGTCGGCGGATTCGTGCTCAGATCCGCCGTGATCGCGTAGGTCAGGTCCATGCCGCCGGCACAACTGAGCACGTCGCCATCGGGAGCCGGTCGCGCCGCGTCGCGCACGAAGTCGACGTTCCGCACGTTGACGATGACATCCTGTCGCACCAGGAGGTTGACGGTGATGTGGTAGGTGCCGGCGGCCACCGCGTTGTCCGCCTGCCATCGCTGCCACGCCGGGGCTTGGGCGTCCGTGCCGTCGCAGGGCGGAACTGTGGTGATGTCGGTGGGCTGCCGGGTCACGTAGCTCGCCGTCCCGTCAAGCGAGACCGAGCAGACCGCGAAGGGCGCGAGTTGGTCGCACGAAGGGTATGCGTCCGCAACTGATGGCGTCGATGACGATGGCGACGTCGGCGCGGGTGAGGCTGGCGCGGGCGGCGAGGTCGGCGCGGATGACGACGGCGGAGACGGCGCGGATGACGACGGCGCGGACGGGGTCGGCGAAGTCACCAGGGTGGAGATCGAGTGCACCGCTCCGGGGCCGAAATAGGAAATAGCCCACGTCACCAGCGCCACGATCACCGGAATTCCCAGCAACGGCCACAGGTTGCGCTGTTTCCGACCGCCCGGCTCACCATTGGGGCGACCGGGCCGCAGCGGCGGATCACCCAGGGTCCGTGATAAGCGGGGACGTCGTGCGTGCATGAACATCACCCGTTTCCAACGACCGCAGGACCGGCGACCAGCATAGTGAACAGTGTTTGCCGGCGTCCAGGTTTCGCGCTAGTCCTGGTGATGGTGTTGCGCGCCAATCACGACGCCTACTGTAGACCTCGACTGAGTCTATGCCTGCTGTCAAACGAGACCCTGATGGCCGCCTTGGCGTCGCCACTTGGTCGCGGTCGCGTCGATGTCCGCGATGAGCGCCTGCCAGCTCCTCAACTTAGCGATCGGGCCGTGCGGATCGAGTCGTTCGAGGAGCTGTTTACGGTGGTTGGAGAATCGCTTCTCGAAATCTTTGCGACGACGTCCCGTTGCGTCTGCGGCCAGTAGTAGGATGTCGCTGAGGATCTTCTTCGGATTGGACCGGGATTCGACTTCGTGGGGTTTAGGGAGGCAAAGGTCTATTCTGCTACGAGGATTGCCGGCGACCTCTCGAATTGCTGACTCATCGAGCAGTAGCCACGCCTCAGTCATGCGGACGGGGATCACCGGAAGAACGTGGGACTAAACTCCAGAGCGCAGGGCGCCTTGTGCGATTTCATCCCTCCGCTTGTCCGCGCCGGCATTGTCGGAGTCCCGGTGCACGACGATCAGATCTGGATGGGGACGCATAAGTTGTGTCCCTGCGACGAGACGAGATGCGACGTCTTTCTTGACCTTCTCGGGCATGAGCGAGTAGTCAGGCTGGCTGAAGCGGATGGATATTTCTCGTTCGAGAAACAGATCCTGGACGATGCGCGCGAGCGGGAGGTCAGATGGTCCTTCTGCGACAAAGAGTCCTGCGTACCAGCGGTTCGTCATCCGACCAGGCCCCAGGGCAGATGGAGTTGTGCCCCCGGCGGCGTCGCCAGGTACGCCATCACGTCGACTTCGGAAAATGTTCGTCGCGCCTCGGCCGCTCGCCAGGAATCGACGTAAGGCAGTAGCTGCAGCGCACGGGCGATCGGGCCGTTCGGTGTTCG
>DASZLR010000276.1:0-11910 GCA_035552275.1 Pseudonocardiaceae bacterium
GCAGGTGGATATGTTCATAGGGTTACGGCGGTTATGGCGGGAGGGAAACGCCCGGTCCCATTCCGAACCCGGAAGCTAAGCCTCCCAGCGCCGATGGTACTGCACCCGGTGGGGTGTGGGAGAGTAGGACACCGCCGAACACTCGTTTCCGACAGGGGCTTGTGATCAGCGTGCTTAAAGGCACCTGATTACGAGCCCCTGTCGGCATGTGTTTGGAGGATGGGTGTCCGGCTCAGGACAGAACGACGATCGTCGTCGACAGGACCGCGATAGTGGCGGCCGCGGCGATCGGCCGAAGCGCGACTTCAATCGCCGCGATCGGGGATTTGGTGGCGACCGCGACGAGGACCGTCGCGCCGGTGGCGACCGTCCCGGCGACGAAGGTTTCCGACGCAATCCGGCGGACCGTGGTGGCTATCGCGGTGGCGGTTACCGCTCGAATGACCAGGGCGACCGGCGCGGCTACCGAGCCGGTGGCCAGCGTGATGACCGGCCCCGTGATGACCGTCAGCGCGATGACCGGCCGCGCAACAGCGGTCAGCGCGATGGTGGTTACCGGGATGGCGGTTACCGGAGTGGGCCCCGCGAGGGTGACCGTCGTCCGGACCGCTGGCAGGACAACCGCTCCCAGGACAACCGAGGCGGCCACGGTGCGCGTCGAAGCGGCCCGCGTGAGGGCGGCTGGTCCCGTGATTCCGGCGAACGTTCGGACCGTGGCGGCCAGCGTTCTGATCGTGGCGGCGAACAGCGCAGTGGCGGCTATCGAGGCGGCGACCGCAGCTGGGATCGGAACAGCCAAGGTCGCGATCGCCCTCGCTGGTCGGACCGGCCTGACCGTCCGGATCGCGATCGCTCGGACCGTCCACGTTGGCAGGACCGGCGTGATGACCGTCGAGACGATCGCCGGGATGACCGGCGCGGCCAAAGTTGGGACAACCGCCGCCAGGGCGACCGCGGTGGCCGTCCGTTCGAAGGCCGTCCGACCGAGGGCCGACCGCAATGGCGGGACCGCCGCGATGATCGCGGCGGTGATCACCGTGGCAGTGATCGGCGCGATGACCGACGTGATGACCGCCGCTTCGACCGGCCCCGCCGGGACGATGCGGGCCGCGACGCCGGCCGCTCGGACTTCCGCCGCGATGACTCCCGGGGACGTGATTTCCGCAGTGGCCGCGGCGATCGGCCGGACCGGCCGCGTTGGCAGGATCGGAATGATCGGCACGATGGCCCCCGCAACGACCGCCGTGATGACCGCCGTGATGACCGCCGTCGGGACGGCGAACGGTCGGACCGGCCGGAGCGTCGTCCACGGTTCGATCGGGACGCTCCGCGATCCGATCGAAGGTCAGACTCGCGCGGCAACCACCGCGACAGCCGGCCCTACGACCGTGACGCCCGCCCCACGCGGGACCAGGACAAGCGGCCCCGCAAGCCAGTCGTGTCCGAGCCGGTCAACGCCGACGTGATCGAGCCCGAGGCCGCCAAGATCGACACCGACACCGACACCGACATCGACAGCAACGCGGCCGAGGCGGCGTCGGTGACGCCTGAGCCAGCGCCCGAGCTGACGGAAAACTCGGCCTCACAACCGGAACCAGACGAGACCGAACAGTCCAAACCGGAACCTGGCGAGCACCCGGAACCTGTCGAGCACCCGGCGCCGGTTGAACAGGCTGAGCCAGTTGAGCCGGCCGATCCGGTCCGGACGACCGTCCCGGAGCCGATGACCGGGTTTACCCGTCCGCCGGAGCTGCCGGAGGAAGTCGACTACGGGCAGCTCGATCCCGATGTACGTGCTGAGCTGCGCGGGCTGCCGAAAGGACTGGCCGAACTCGTCGGCAAGCACCTGGTGACCGCCGGCATGCTGATCGACAGCGACCCGGAACTGGCGCTGCGGCATGCCCGCTACGCACGGGAAAAAGCCGCCCGGGTCGGCGTCGTGCGCGAGGCGACCGGACTGACCGCGTACCACGCCGGCGAGTGGGCGGAGGCGCTGTCCGAGCTGCGGGCGGCCCGCCGGATGTCCGGCGGCTCCGGTCATATCGCGGTGATGGCGGACTGCGAACGCGCGCTGGGCCGCCCGGAGCGGGCCATCGAACTGGCCAAGGAAGGCCACCCGGAGCTGTCGGCGGCCGAGTCGGCCGAGCTGCGGATCGTCGCGGCGGGTGCGCGTCGTGATCTCGGCCAGATCGACGCGGCCGTGGTCGCGTTGCAGGGGCCGGAACTCGACCCACGGCAACGTAGTCCGTGGAGCGCCCGGCTGTTCTACGCCTACGCCGACAACCTGGAGGCGGCCGGTCGGACCGAAGAATCGATCCGCTGGTTCCTCAATGCGGCCCAGGCCGATGAGGACGGTGAGACCGACGCCGCCGATCGGGCGGTCGAGCTGGCCGGAAAGCAGGGAGATTCGGTAATCGAGGCCGACGCGGAGCCAGCAACCGACGCGGAGCCCGAAACCGAGGCTGACGCGGAGACACCGTGACCGAGCGCCTGCTGGACGGCTACGACGCCCTGCTGCTCGACCTCGACGGCACGGTTTACCGGGGCGGCGCCGCGATCGACGGCGCCGAGCCGGCGGTCGTGTCCGCGCACCAGGCGGGCACTGCCGTCCGGTTCGTGACGAACAACGCGTCGCGCAGCCCGGCGGCCGTGTCCGCGCACTTGCGCGAGCTGGGCATTCCGGCCCGCCCGGACGAGGTGACCACCAGCGCCCAGGCCGCCGCCGGGCTGCTCGCCCAACGCCTGCCGGCGGGCGCGCTCGTGCTGGTCGTCGGCACCGAAGCACTGTCCACAGAGGTCAGTGGTCGGGGTCTGCGACCGGTTCGGCAGGCCACGCCCGAGGTGGCCGCCGTTGTGCAGGGCATGTCCCAGGACACTGGCTGGCGCGATCTGGCCGAGGCGTGTCTGGCGATCCGGGCCGGCGCGCTGTGGGTTGCCTGCAATGTCGACCCGACGCTGCCGACCGAGCGCGGCCAGCTGCCCGGCAACGGCGCACTGGTGGCGGCACTGCGGATCGCGACCGGAGTCGAGCCGGTGATTGCCGGCAAGCCGGCGCGCCCCTTGATGGACGACGCCTGGAACGCCGCCGCCGCTGATCGGCCGCTGGTCGTCGGGGATCGGCTGGACACCGACATCGCCGGCGCCGCCGCCGTGGGCGCTGATGCGTTGCTCGTGCTCAGCGGTGTGTCGACGGCAGCGGACCTGCTGGCCGCGCCCGCCGAACAACGGCCCCGCTTCCTGGCCGCCGATCTGCACGGCGTGCTGCGTCCGCCGGCCGACGTCGAGATCACCGGCCAACCGGGCTGGACGGTCGAGCGCACCGACCACGGATTGCGGGTCCGCGCCAACGGAAACGGTCGACCGCGCCAGGACGGGTCGCAGCGGGACGAGCTCGCCCTGCTGCGCGCGCTGTGTGCGGTGTGGTGGCCGACCGGTGGTGGCCCGGTGTCCGTCGACGCGGCCGACCAAACCGCCGCCGACGCGCTGACCACGCTCAACCTGTCCCGGCCGAAGGATCGGCTAGCGTAGACACGTGCATCCTGACGCGGAATCGCCGCCTGTCGACGCGGTGGCCCGAGCCGAGCGGGCGGTCGCGGCGCTGGACGAGCTGGACCAGTTGCCGGTAGCCGAGCATGTCGCCCGGTTCGACGCCGCGCACGCCGCCCTGGCCGACGCGCTGGCCAGCATCGACCAGGTGTAGCTGTGGCCCGAAGGACCCGGTTGGACGCGGAGCTGGTGCGTCGGGGGTTGGCTCGATCCCGTGAGCACGCCAGCCAATTGGTGACGGCCGGCCGGGTGACCGTCCGCGGCACGACCGCGACGAAGCCGGCCACCGCCGTCGAGACGGACGCGCCGGTTCTGGTGCGCGCCGACACCGAGGACCCGGGCTGGGCCTCGCGTGGGGCGCACAAGCTGCTCGGTGCGCTGGCCGCGTTCGAGCCGGCCGGACTGGCCGTCGCCGGGCGAACCTGCCTGGACGCGGGCGCGTCCACCGGTGGTTTCACCGATGTGCTGCTGCGCCGGGGTGCGGCCACGGTGATCGCCGCCGATGTCGGCCGGGGCCTGCTGGACTGGCGGCTGCGCACCGACGACCGGGTCGTGGTGTTGGACCGCACCAACGTTCGCGGGCTGGCGCCCGAGGACGTCGGCGGTCCGGTCGATCTGGTCGTCGCCGACCTGTCGTTCATCTCGCTGTCGCTGGTGCTGCCCGCGTTGCTCGCCTGCACCCGGACCGACGGCGATCTGGCGCCGATGGTGAAACCGCAGTTCGAGGTCGGCCGGGATCGGCTCGGTTCCGGTGGCGTGGTGCGGGATCCGGAGCTGCGGGCCGACACCGTGCTCGGGGTGCTGACCGCCGCTGGCCCGCTGGGTCTGCGCGCGCACGGCGTGGTCGCCAGCCCGCTGCCCGGCCCGTCCGGGAACGTGGAGTATTTCGTGTGGCTGCGTCGGGGCGAGCCGCTTCCGCCGGACGAGGCCGCCGCGCTGGTGCACACCGCCGTTCGAGAGGGGCCGCAGTGACGGAGAATCCGTTGGGGGAGCGGGAAATCCTGCTCGTGGTGCACACCGGGCGGGAAACCACCCTGCACACCGCGGAGAAGGTGGCCGCGTGCTTCGCCGGCTCCGGAATCCGGTTGCGCGTGCTGGAAGACGAAGCCCCCGACCTGCATCCCTCCTGGTACACGACGGTGGTTCCGGTCGGTCCGAAGGCGGCGGAGGGCACCGAGTTGGTGTTCGTGCTCGGCGGGGACGGCACCCTGCTGCGGGCCGCCGAGTTGGCCCGGCCGGCCGGCGTGCCGGTGCTCGGAGTCAACCTCGGCCGGGTCGGGTTTCTGGCCGAGGCCGACTCCGACGCGCTGGAAGAGGCGGTCCGGCTGGTGGCCGAGCGGGAGTACCAGGTCGAGGAGCGGATGACCGTCGACGTCGTCGCGACCCACGAGGGCGCAGTGCTCGCCCGGACGTGGGCGCTCAACGAGGCGAGCGTGGAGAAGGGCAGCAGCGAGCGGGTGTTGGACGTGCGGATCGAGGTGGACGACCGGCCGGTGTCGGCGTTCGGCTGCGACGGCGTGCTCTGCTCGACGCCGACCGGCTCGACGGCGTACGCATTCTCGGCGGGCGGCCCGATCATGTGGCCGGACGTCCGCGCGCTGCTGGTGGTGCCGAGCAACGCCTACGCGATGTTCGCCCGGCCGCTGGTCGTGTCGCCCAGTTCGGTGGTGGCCGTCGAGGTCAGCCCCGATGGGCACGAGGCCGTGCTGTGCTGCGACGGCCGGCGGATCTATCGGCTGCCGCCGGGCAGCCGGGTCGAAGTGGTGGGCGGTTCAGCGCCGCTGCGCCTGGTCCGGCTGCGCGAGGGGCCGTTCACCGACCGGTTGGTCCGCAAGTTCGAGCTGCCCGTGCAAAGCTGGCGCGACCGTCGCTAGCCCGCGTTCCGTTGCGCCACAACCGGATAGCATCGACGTGATGGGTGACCGGAGGTGACCGGATGGACGAGACGGCGCGCGCGTCCGATGCCGACCGGCAGTCGGTCGCTGACCGGTTGCGCGCGGCGTTCGACGAGGGCCGGTTGCCGATGGCCGAGTACAACGACCGGTTGCAGCGCGCCTATCTCGCCGACACCCATGGTGAGCTGGCGCACCTGTGCGCCGACCTGCCGAAACCCCCACGGGCGATGCCGGCCTTCCAGCCACTGGCCGCACCGCCGTCCACCAGCGGGCTCGCCGTCGCCGCGCTGGTCCTGGGCATTCTGGCGCTGCTGGGCTTCTGGATACCGTTCCTGGACCTGGCGCTGGGCGTGACCGCTGTCGTGCTGGCCTGGTTCGGCGTCCGGCAGGCCCGTCGCCCCGATCGCAAGGGAACCGGTCTGGCCATCGGTGGCCTGGTGACCGGCCTGTTCAGCCTGCTGCCCAGCATGTTCGTCGTGTTCGTCACCGTCGCCCTGCTCAGGGTCTTCTAACGCACGCGGAGGTAGGCCGATGAACCCCGATTCCCGGGTGGGGCGGGCGTCCGACGACGAGCGCCAGGACGCGGCCGAGCGGCTGCGCCGGGCGCAGGGCGAGGGCCGAATCACCCTGGACGAGTACGACAGCCGGCTGCAGCGGGCTTATCGCGCGGTCTCTTACGGGGATCTGTTGGACCTGTTCGCCGACCTGCCCAACCATGCCCCGATCCTGCCGCCGCCACCGCCGCCGGTCGTGCTGCCGCCGCCGCAACCGGTGTACCGGAACCGGGACCGGGCACGCGGCAGCCTGGTGATGGCCATCGTGTCGTTGCTGGCCTGCTGGGTTCCGTTGGTGAACCTGGTGCTGTCCGGCACTGCGATGGGCCTGTCGGTGCACAGCATCCGGCGGGCCCACCAACCCGGACACGGCGGGCACAGCACGGCGGTGATCAGCCTGGTGCTGTCCTCGGTTGCTCTGGCGCTGGCGATCCTGATCATGATCGCCGTCGTCGTCGTCCGCTGAGCCGGCGCGATTGAGTCAAAGGCTGAAGGCGATCGAGCGCAGGATCAACGCCCCGAAGAACACCGCCGTGAACGCCAGGTCGATCGACAGCCCGCCGGCCCGAACCGGCCGCAGCACCCGCCGCACGGGCGCGATCACCGGCTCCGTCCCGGCATGGGCCAGCACCCGGGCCCGGCCGACCCACTGCGGACCGTTGGTCAGCACCCTCGCCCAGTCCAGCGCGAGCCGGGCGATCAACAGCACGACGAACACCGTCAGCGCGTACCCGAGCAGGGTTCCGATGAGGCTCATGGCGAACTCCTCTGTGGTGGCCGTACTGGCCGTCTATCGGTATCAACGTCGCCGGCCAGCCCGGAAGTGTCCGCCTACGCCGTGTTCTCAGCCGACTATCAGGTCCCGGCCGAAGAGACGTCACGACACACCGAACGCGCGTTCGAACAGATGTGCGCCGTCGCGTCGGCGTCACCCACTAGGGTTCCCGGTGTGCTGGCCGAGATGAGCATTTCCGGCCTCGGCGTGATCGACGAGGCCACGCTGGAGCTGGATCCGGGACTCACCGTGCTGACCGGTGAGACCGGAGCGGGCAAGACGATGGTGGTCACCGGGCTGCATCTGCTGTCCGGCGGCCGCGCTGAAGCGTCGCGGGTGCGGACCGGCAACCAACGGGCCGTGGTTGAAGGGCGCTTCCAACTCGCGGCCGAGTCCGACGCGGCCAAGTTGGCCGGCGAGGCCGGCGCCGAGCCGGACGAGGACGGCAGCCTGATCGCGATGCGCACGGTGAGCGAGGACGGCCGGTCCCGGGCACATCTGGGTGGCCGGTCCGTGCCGGTCGGTGTGCTGGGCGAGCTGGCCGAGCACCTGATCGCCGTGCACGGCCAGAACGATCAGCTTCGGCTGTTGCGGCCGGGTGAGCAGCGCGCCGTGCTGGACCGGTTCGCCGGGCCGGCGGTCGGCGAGCCGTTGACCGCGTACCGAAAGCTGCGCGACGAATGGCTCGCGGTGTCCGCCGAGTTGGCTGAGCGCACCGAGCGGTCCCGGGAGTTGGCGCGGGAGGCCGACCTGCTCCGACACGGCGTGGCCGAGATCGAGGCGGTCGCACCGAAGCCCGACGAGGACACTGACCTGACCGCGGAAGCCCGCCGGCTGGCCGATATCGACCAACTGCGCGCGGCCGCCACCGCCGCGCAGCTCGCCGTCGCCGGCTCGGCAGAGGGCGATCAGGACGCGCCCGGCGCGATGGGCCTGGTCTCCGAGGCGCGCCGGCAGCTCGACGCGGTGGACGACCCGCTGCTGCGCGACCTGCGGCCCCGGTTAGCGGAAGCGGCGGTGCTGCTCACCGACGTCGCTGCCGAGTTCGGCGGCTACCTCGACGGGCTGGACGCCGATCCGCAGCGGCTGGCCGACGTGCTCGCCCGGCAGGCCGAGCTGAAGACGCTGACCCGCAAGTACGCCGCCGACGTGGCCGGGGTGCTGGCCTGGGCGGAACGGGCGCAGGACCGGCTGCTCGGGTTGGACACCTCCGAGGAAACCCTGGCCGCGCTGGCGACTCGGCGCGATGAACTCGCCGGCCAACTCGCCGAGCTGGCCGAACGGATCAGCGAGCAACGGCGCTCGGCGGCCGGCCGGCTGGCCGAAGCCGTCACCGCCGAACTCGCCGGATTGGCCATGGCCAACGCGACCCTGGACGTGGCGGTGTCGGCGCGGGAGGCGGAAGCGTCCGACCCGCATGGGGTGCGGACTGCCGAGGGCCTGCGGCACGCCGGACCGGACGGGGTGGACGACGTGGAGCTGCTGCTCCGCGCGCACATCGGCGCGCCGGCGCTGCCGGTGCACAAGGGCGCGTCCGGCGGCGAGCTGTCCAGGGTGATGCTCGCGCTGGAAGTGGTGCTGGCGCACGCCGATCCGGTGCCCACGCTGGTGTTCGACGAGGTGGACGCCGGGGTCGGCGGCCGGGCCGCGGTCGAGATCGGTTTCCGGCTGGCCCAGCTCGCCCGCAGCCACCAGGTCATCGTGGTCACCCATCTGGCGCAGGTCGCCGCCTACGCCGACCGTCACCTGATGGTGGACAAGACCACCGGCGCGAACCTCACCCGCAGTGGCGTTCGCGTGCTGGAACAGCAGGAACGGGTCGTGGAGCTGGCTCGGATGCTGGCCGGCTTGGAGTCCACCGACACCGGACGGGCGCACGCCGAGGAACTGCTGGCGGCCGCGTCCGCCGACAAGGAAGCCGACCGGCGGGCCGCGAGCAAGCCGAGCAAATCCAAGCGCAAGGAACGCAAGAAGTAAGGAACGCGAGAAAGTGACGGAATCACGGGACCGGACCTGACCTGCTGTAACCCATTCGGGTGACCGAAGGGGCTTGCAGCGGCGTGGCGAACGGCCCAGGTCAGCGAGGCTTGCCACCATCGGCGGCATGAGACTTGCCGGTTTGCTCGCCAGAACCAGCCCCGAGCTGCCCGGCGTGATCGGGATCGCCCGAGTGGATCGGCGCACGGGTGACCTGCTCCGCCGGATCGGCCCCGGCGACGTGGTCGTCCTCAACCAACTCGACCTGGACCGCCGCACCGCGGACGCCTTGGTCGACGCCGAGGTCGCCGGTGTCGTCAACGCCGCGCCGTCGATCTCCGGCCGGTTTCCCAATCTCGGCCCGGAGATGCTGGTCGCCGCCGGTGTCCCGCTGATCGACTCGGTCGGCCCGGAAGTGCTGCGCGCCGTCAAGGAAGGCACCAGGCTGCGGTTGCACGGTGGCGTGGTCTACGCCGGCGAGCGCGAGGTCGCCAGGGGAGTGGCGCAGACGCCCGAGTCGGTCGCTGACCAGATGATCGAGGCGAAGGCCGGCATGGCCGCGCAGCTGGAAGCCTTCTCCGCCAACACGATCGAGTTCCTGCGCCGGGAGCGCACCCTGGTGCTGGACGGGGTGGGCGTGCCCGAGCTGAGCCTGCCGATGAAGGACCGCGAGGTGCTGGTCGTGGTTCCCGGCCACGGCCACGCCGAGGAGCTGCGCCGGCTGCGCCGCTACATCAAGGAGCACCGGCCGGTGCTGGTCGGCGTCGAGACCGGCGCGGACACCCTGGTCGACGCCGGCTACCAGCCGCAGGTGATCGTCGGCGATCCCGGCCTGGTCGGCACCGAGGCGCTGCGCTCGGGCGCCGAGGTCGTCGTCCCGGCGCACACCGACGGCCACGCGCCTGGCCTGGAACGCATTCAGGACCTCGGTATCGGGGCGGTGACGTTCCCGTCCTCGGGTAACCCGGAGGACCTGGCGCTGCTGCTCGCCGAAGCGCACGGCGCGAGCCTGGTGGTGACCGTGGGCACCCGGGCCACCCTGACCGAGTTCCTCGACCGTGGCCGATCCGGGTCCAACCCGTCGACGTTCCTCATCCGGCTGCGGCTGGGCCATCTGCTGGTCGATGGCAAGGCGGTGGCGATCATGCACCGCCGCCGGGTGCCGACCGCCGCGGTGGTGCTGCTGGTGCTGGCCGTGCTGCTGGCCGGCGCGGTCGCGCTCACCGTGTCCGATCTCGGGCAGGTCTACGCGCACTCGCTGGTGAACCACGCGGTGCACCTCTGGCAGCACACCGTCACCTGGGTCAAAGGGAATATCCAGTGATCTCCTTGCGCTATCACGTGGTCTCGATCGCCGCCGTGTTCCTGGCGCTGGCGATAGGGATCGTGCTCGGCTCGACCACGCTGTCCAACGCGCTGCTGTCCGGGCTGTCCGGGCAGCGCGACCAGCTCGCCGCGCAGGTGTCGGACCTGCAGAGCACCCGGGACCGGCTGAACTCGCAGCTGTCCGAGGCGGATCGGTTCGCCACCGCCGTCGGCCCGGCGGCCGTGCGTGGGCAGCTGACCGGCCGGACGGTGGTGCTGGTCAGTGCGGCGGGCGCCAGCTCGACCGATCGGGACGCGCTGGCGACGTTGCTCGGCGCGGCCGGAGCGAGCGTGACCGGCGAGGTTCAGCTGACCGACGGCTTTGTCGACCCGAACCGGGCCGACCAACTGCGCGACCTGGTGACCAGGATGATCCCGGCCGGAGCGCAGCTCCCGCTGGCCTCCGATCCCGGTACGTTGGCCGGTGGCATGTTCGGCGACCTGTTGCTGTTGAACAAGACCACCGGCAATTCGCAGGCGACCCCGGACGAGCGTGCCGCGGCGATGTCCGGGCTGGCCGCCGGCGGCTTCATCGACTCGCCGACCCAGCCGGTGCTGCCGGCGCAGCTGGTCATCGTGCTCACCGGCGGCGGACAGTCCAGCAACGATCCGGCCGACCGGGCGGCGACCGTGGCCCGGTTCGCCGTGCAGATGCAGCGCGGCGGGGCCGGCGCGGTGCTGGCCGGCGGCGCGGGCAGCGCCGATGGAACCGGCGCGATCGGCGTGGTGCGGGCCGACCCGTCCGCCGGCTCGGTTCTGTCCACAGTGGACGACGCCGACACCGCGACCGGTCGGATCGGCACCGTGCTGGCGCTGCGCCAGCAGCTTGACGGCAAGGCCGGCAGCTACGGCACCGCCGGCACCGCGACCGCTCCCGCCCCGGAGACCTCGGCGAGCTGAGCTCGTCACATCCGTGCAGGTCACGGCGATAGACGGAGTATGGCTGACATTTCGCCACCCGACGCCGTGGACCTCCTGGGCTCGGTGACCAACGCGGCCGACCAGCCGTCGACGCTCTTGGGGCGCAGTCTGCTCCGCAACGAGCTACGAGACGCCGCTGCGCCCAAAGGAGTGACGGGAAACGCCGCCGGTTAGCGGCGCGTTTCGGCCAGCACGTGTTACCGTGAAATCCCGTGGACAGGTCGGCGCCGCCGGCCCCGATCACGGGGAGCTTTGTTGGTGCTTCAGGCACGGATGACCAAGCACGTTTTCGTCACGGGGGGCGTCGCCTCCTCGTTGGGCAAGGGGCTCACCGCCTCCAGCCTCGGCCAGCTGCTCACCTCGCGCGGTCTGCGGGTGACCATGCAGAAGCTGGACCCCTACCTCAACGTCGATCCCGGCACCATGAACCCGTTCCAGCACGGTGAGGTCTTCGTCACCGACGACGGCGCGGAGACCGATCTGGATGTCGGACACTACGAGCGGTTCCTCGATCGCAACCTCAACAGCGCCGCCAACGTGACCACCGGCCAGGTGTACTCGGCGGTGATCGCCAAGGAGCGCCGCGGCGAATACCTCGGCGACACCGTCCAGGTGATCCCGCACATCACCGACGAGATCAAGTCGCGGATCCGCGCGATGGCCGAGCCCGGCCCGGACGGCCAGCGCCCGCATGTGGTGATCACCGAGGTCGGCGGCACTGTCGGCGACATCGAGTCGCTGCCGTTCCTGGAGGCGTGCCGGCAGGTCCGGCACGACGTCGGCCGGGACAACGTCTTCTTCCTGCACGTCTCGCTGGTCCCGTACATCGGGCCCTCCGGCGAGATGAAGACCAAGCCCACGCAGCACTCGGTGAACG
>DASZLR010000277.1:0-13727 GCA_035552275.1 Pseudonocardiaceae bacterium
TGCTGAGCCTGACCCGGCCGCAGGTCATCCTGGACGCGCATCGGGCACAGCTGACCGCCGGCGCGGACATCACCACCACGAACACGTTCACCGCGTCCCGGATCAGCCAGGCCGACTATGCGTTGCAGGCGTTCGTCAGCGAGATGAACGTGGCCAGCGCACAACTCGCCCGGCAGGCCGCGGACGAGTTCGGCGGCCGGTTCGTGGCCGGATCCCTGGGGCCGTTGAACGTCACGCTGTCGCTGTCGCCGAAGGTGGAGGACCCGGCGTACCGCACGGTGTCCTTCGCCGAGGTGTACGACACGTACGCCGAGCAGGTGACCGCGCTGCGCGACGGCGGCGTCGATCTGCTGCTGATCGAGACGATCTTCGACACGCTCAACGCCAAGGCCGCCATCGCCGCCGCCCGCGATGTCGCCCCGGAACTGCCGTTGTGGATCTCAGTGGCCATTGTGGACCGAAGCGGGCGGACCCTGTCCGGTCAGACCGTGGAGGCGTTCTGGCGCTCCATCGAGCACGCGAATCCGTTGGTAGTAGGGGTGAACTGCTCGTTGGGTGCGGCCGAGATGCGCCCGCACGTGGCCGAACTGGCGCGGCTGGCCGACATCTACACCGCCTGCCACCCGAACGCCGGCCTGCCCAACGCCTTCGGCGGTTACGACCAGACGCCCGACGAGACCGCCGAACTGCTGCACGAGTTCGCCCAGTCGGGTCTGGTGAACATCGTCGGCGGCTGCTGCGGAACCACCCCGGCGCACATCGAGCGGATCGCGGCCGCGGTGTCCGGGATGCCGCCCCGGCAGGTCCCGGCGCCCCGGCCGCGCACCCGGTTCAGCGGCCTGGAGCCGTTCGAGATCGGCCCGGACACCGGCCTGGTGCTGATCGGCGAGCGCACCAACGTGACCGGCTCGGCGCGGTTCCGCCGGCTGGTCGAGTCCGGCGATTTCCAGGCCGCCGCCGATGTCGCCGTGCAGCAGGCGCGCGGCGGGGCCAATCTGCTGGACGTGAACATGGACGCGGACCTGCTGGACAGCGAGGCCGCGATGACCACGTTCCTCAACCTGATCGCGACCGAGCCGGAGGTCGCCCGGATTCCGATCATGGTGGACAGCTCCCGGTGGAGCGTGCTGGAAGCCGGACTTCGCTGCGTGCAGGGCAAGGGCGTGGTCAACTCGATCAGCCTGAAAGAAGGCGAGGAACCGTTCCTCGAACACGCCCGCCGCGTTCGCCGCTACGGGGCCGGCGTGGTGGTGATGGCCTTTGACGAGCAGGGCCAGGCCGACACCGCCGAGCGCAAGGTGGCGATCTGCGGCCGCGCCTACGACCTGCTCACCCAGCGGGCCGGATTCGCCGCCGAGGACATCGTGTTCGACCCGAACGTGCTGGCGGTGGCCACCGGCATGGCCGAACACAACAGCTACGCCAAGGAATTCCTCGACGCGCTGCCGCTGATCAAGCGGCGGTGCCCCGGCGCGCACACCAGCGGCGGCATCTCCAACCTCTCGTTCGCCTTCCGTGGCAACGAAGTCGTGCGCCAGGCGATGCACTCGGCTTTCCTCTATCACGCCGTGCCCGCCGGACTGGACATGGGCATCGTGAACGCCGGCCAGCTCGCCGTCTACCAGGACATTCCGCCGGAACTGCTGGAACTGGTCGAGGATGTGCTGTTCGACCGGCGGCCGGACGCGACCGACCGGCTGGTCGAGTTCGCCGAGACCGTGCGCGGATCGGGCAAGAAGCGCGTGATCGACCTGTCCTGGCGAGAGGCGCCGGTGGCGCAGCGACTGTCGCACGCGCTGGTGCACGGCATCGTCGACTACATCGAGGACGACACGGAGGAAGCCCGCCAGTCCGCCGCCCGGCCGCTGGAGGTGATCGAGGGCCCGCTGATGGACGGCATGCGGATCGTCGGCGACCTGTTCGGCAGCGGCAAGATGTTCCTGCCGCAGGTGGTGAAGAGCGCGCGGGTGATGAAGCGCTCGGTGGCCTACCTTGAGCCGTTCATGGAGGCCGAGAAGGAGCAGGCCCGGCGGGAGGGGCGGGTCGACGCGGATCGCGGCCAGGGCAAGGTGGTGCTGGCCACCGTCAAGGGCGATGTGCACGACATCGGCAAGAACATCGTCGGGGTTGTGTTGGGCTGCAACAACTATCAGGTCATCGACCTCGGCGTGATGGTGCCGACCTCGGTCATCCTGGACACCGCGATCGCTGAGGGCGCGGACGTGGTGGGGCTGTCCGGGCTGATCACCCCGTCGCTGGACGAGATGGTCGGGGTGGCCGAGGAAATGCGGCGGCGCGGGCTGAAGCTGCCGTTGCTGATCGGCGGCGCGACCACGTCCAAGCAGCACACCGCGGTGCGGGTCGCCCCGGCCTACGACGGCACCACGCTGCACGTGCTGGACGCGTCGCGGGTGGTCGGCGTGGTGTCGGACCTGCTCGACACCGACCGCGCCGAGGCGTTGGCGGTCAGCACCAGGGCGGACCAGGAGCGGCTGCGCGAGCAGCACGCCAACCGCGAGCAGCGGCCATTGCTCAGCATCGAGCAGGCGCGGGCGAACGCGGAACCGGTGCGCTTTGGCGACCTGCCGAAGCCGGCGTTCACCGGGGTGCGCGCCGTCGAGCCCAGCCTGGCCGAGCTGCGCGAGCTGATCGACTGGCAGTTCTTCTTCCTGGCCTGGGAACTCAAGGGCAAGTATCCGGCCATTTTGGACTCGCCGGTGGCGCGCGAACTCTATGACGACGCCAACGAACTGCTCGACACGATCATCGCGGACGGGTCGTTTCAGGCGCGCGGCAGCTACGGCTTCTGGCCGGCGCACGCCGACGGCGACGACATTGTTGTTGAGGACACTGCGGTTTCGACCGGCGGCGTGCGTTTTCCCATGCTGCGCCAGCAGACGCACAAGCCGACCGGCCGGGCGAACCGCTGCCTCGCCGACTATGTGGCGCCAGCCGGCGATCATCTCGGCGGCTTCGCGGTCGCCATCCACGGCGCCGACACGTTGGCCGGCAGGTATGAGCGGGAGAACGACGACTACCGCGCCATCATGGTGAAAGCCCTTGCCGACCGGCTCGCCGAGGCGTTCGCCGAGTGGATCCACCTGCGGGCGCGGCGGGAATGGTTCGAGCCGGACGTCGACCCCGCGATCGAAGACCTGCACGCCGAGCGGTTCCGTGGCATCCGGCCGGCGTTCGGCTATCCGGCCAGCCCCGACCACACCCAGAAGCGCGAGCTGTTCGAACTGCTCGACGCGGAAGGCCACGGCATGGCGCTGACCGAATCGTTCGCGATGACGCCGGCAGCGGCGGTCAGCGGGCTGATCTTCGCCCATCCGGATTCGCGGTACTTCAGCGTCGGCCGGATCGGGCGTGACCAGGTGCGGGACTACGCCGACCGGCGCGGCCGCGAGGTCGCCGACATCCAACGCTGGCTGCGCCCCAACCTCGGCTACGACCCGGATTAGCCGGTCGACCGAACGTACGTTCGATGACTGTGGTAGGGTTCGATCCATACCAGCACACAACCCGTGACGGTGAGCTAACGTTGACGTAGGGAAGGAGTGATAGGGGTGGCCGATGTCAACGATGTGGCGGCTTACATTCTCGAGAACCACGGACCCATTTCCACCATGAAGCTCCAGAAGCTGGTGTACTACTCCCAGGCTTGGAGCCTCGTGTGGGACGAGGTTCCTCTGTTCGACTCCGACATCCAAGCGTGGATCAATGGTCCGGTGATCCAGGATCTCTACCGACAACATCGTGGCCGCTTCAGGGTGGACTCTTGGAACGGCGACCCGATGAAGCTCACTCAGGATCAGCGGGACACCATCGATGCTGTGCTTCGGGCCTATGGATCGTTCAGTGGTCAACAACTGGGCGAGATGACTCACCGTGAAGGTCCCTGGCTCGATGCGCGCGGAAATGCCGTGCCGACCGACCGCAGCAACGCCACCATCACCCTGGACAGCATGCAGGAGTACTACTCGGCCGTGGCTGCGGACAGCAGTGCCCAACTGCTCTGATGGGAAACCGAAAGAAGCCGGTTGCCGCCAAGGGTGTCGTCCCGAATGGCGCTCCGGGTAGACGGGCCGCGGCCGAGCCTGGGATTGTCCCAAACAACGGTAGCGATCGCGTTCCCAGAGCCCTGCGAGGGGTTGTGGAAGTAACCGAGAACGCGATCGCTGAGGCGCGCCCACTTTGGGGCCTTTCCCTGATGGATGAGGAACATAACTGCTCTTGGACGTGGCGTGTGACGCCCGGCGAGGCCACCACGCTGCTTGGTTTCTTGAAGGAGATGGAACGGCTTCGGTGGCGGGAGATACGGGCTCAGATGTTCAACAGCAAGCGGGGGAGCCACAAGAAGCATCATTGGATGCCGGCCGACGACGTCTGCACAGAGGCTAAGCGCCGCCTCGACGAAATCGGACTAGGCGACCAGGAAGAAATATTCCGTTTTCGGCTGTCTAACAAGGCTCGACTGTGGGGAATCATTTTGGATCGTACCTTCTACCCAATCTGGTGGGACAGCGACCACAAGGTATACCCGACTAGCGTATAGTTTCGGCGATGCCAGCGGCAAATAATTGCGATGCTGGACGCGGTCGGCGACTCAACACGCAAGTGAGTCCGACCGCGGCGGATGCCGGCGGACATCGAGTCCCCCTGGCTTCAAACGGGTCCGCGAACAAGGCCACTGCCACGTCGGTTCCGCGGAACCGCCAGGAGCCCATGCGCCCACAGCTGGTACGAATGGTCACCAGGGGCTGCTCTACCGGGCTTCCGGGGCCGCGTCGGGCGAACCGCAGGCGTCCGCGATCACCCCGCGCACGCGATGGCGTGGAGTGGGCACGGGACAAGCTGAGCGTCTGAGCCGCGCGGAACCTAACGGCCGTGCTGGCGGCGGGGCGCGGTGTGATGGCGGGCCGAACGCAGCGCGCGCCAGGCCATGCCCAGATCGAGGTAGAGCCGAACGGCTTGGCTGTTCCCCATGTCCACCATTAGCGCCGCCCGACCGTGTTCGGCGCAGAGCTGACTGAGCACGGTGAAGCAGACGCCGCGGGCGTAGCCGCGTCCGCGAGCGGATTCGGCGGTGGCGACGCCGGCCAGGAAGCCCAGCCCGGGAGCGGTCCACGCCTCGGCGGCGACGGAAACCAGGTCGCCGCCGGTGTCTCGCGCGCCCGCCCATCGATGCACACCGGGCACGCCGGGCTTGGCGTACGAAGCCGGAAAATGGGCGTTGAGTAGGTCCGCCACCTCGTGCTCGACGGCGGCGGGCAGCCAACTCGCCGGCTGATCGGGCATCCGCTCCGGCTTCGCCAGCCGGTCGCCGCTGACCTGTAACCAGCCGAATTCCTCTGACACCACCAGATCCGGCTGGATCGCGCCGAGCGCGGCGATCAGACCGGAGTCGCCAAGGACCCGGATCTCCCGATGGTGTCGTGCGAACGCCGTGTCCACCAGCCTGGATACCGCAGGTGGCGATCCGCTGACCGCCAGTCGGTCCCGACCGGACAGCCGTAACCCCAGCACGGCCACCGCTCCGTCGACAGCCCATGCCCGCTGCGGCTGGAGGGCCGGACCGGCGGCCCACTCGCAGAGGGCGTCGTTCGCGGCCGACGACCTCAGTTCGGCCAGCGAGCTGATCTCCCACACCACGCGCCACACCGTAACAGCTATATCACTATAGCTTCAGTGAAGATTGAAATCACATCACGACCGCGCGTCAGACTGCGTTCAACACCGCACCAATGCCCCACGACAAACTCGCTCAGGAAGAGCGGAGGACCAGGACGGTCAGCTCGCTGGGCGCGAATACTCGCAGCGGTGGTCCCCAGAATCCGGTGCCGCCGCAGGTGTAGAGCTGGGTGCGGGCGCCGTGTCGGCTCAGCCCGCGCAGCGACGGTTGGTCGATGCGGACGACGTAGTGGAACGGCCAGATCTGGCCGCCGTGGGTGTGTCCGGAGATCTGCAGATCGACGCCGACCTCGGCGGCGCGCAGCACCTGCTTCGGTTGGTGCGCAAGCAGAATCACCGGCACCTCGGGGTCGACGCCGGCGAGCGCGGCGGCCAGGTCCGGGCCGTGTCCGGCGAGCCCGGAACCGGCGCCGGTGGGATCGTCGATGCCCGCCAGGATCAGCCGGTCGTCGCCTCTGGTCAGCACCTGATGCCGGTTGTGCAGGGGCGTGAAGCCGAGGCCGGCCATGTGGTCGAGCCACTGCTGTGCCTCGCTGAAGTACTCATGGTTGCCGGTGATGTAGAACTTGCCGGCCGGGGCGTGCACGTCGCCGAGCGGATCGACCTGTGAGCTGCGCCGTGCCACCGGGCCATCGGCGAGATCGCCGACGTGGCACACCACATCGGGCGCGAGCGCGTTCACCGCGGCGACGACCTTGCTGCCCCAGGCGCGTCGGTCGATCGGGCCGAAATGCGTGTCCGCGAGGACTACGACCCGCAGGCCGTCGAACGCCGCGCCCAGCCTCGGCAGCACCACGTCGACCGTGCGGACCCTGGGCACCCGCATGGCCTCGACGTACCCGAGTACGGCGAGCACGATCACGATCGCCAGCACCGCGGCCGTGACCGACCGGCATCGGATCGGGTTGGGCACACCGGACAGCGCCAGCAGCGGCCGAACCACCGCGCCTACGACCGACCAGGTGAACAGCAGCCACACCACACCGAGCGTGGTGTCGCCGATCCGGGCGGCCATGTCGCTGCTCCGCCGGCCATGGCCCAGTCGCATCGCGGTGATCAGGGCGCCGAACCCGGCGGCGAACACGACACTGCCGGCCACCACGATCGGCGTCGGCCAGTCCGACGACATCACCAGTACCCACCAGGGCACGCCGAACAGCAGCAGCGGCACCACGGTCACCACGACAGCGAACAGCCCAGGACGTCTCATCGCCGCATCCTGCACTGCCGGTGGATCAGACCTGTCGCCGGGACGCCCGGAACACGGTGTCCTGACGGGTCACCGGCCGACCGTCCAGATCGGTCGCGGGATGACCGATCGCGGCGGAGACCAGGATCTCCCAGTCGTCAGGATCGAGCACGGCGGCGATCTGCTCGGCCGAAGGGAACAGGTCAGCGCGGTGCGGCCGGCCGATGTTGAGGTGGAGATCATCGGGATGGTGGGCGACCACGAGCAGTGTTCCGCCAGGCCGGACGGCGGCGGCCATCCTGCGGTGCAGGGCGTCCAGATCCGGGCCGGGCAGGTGCATGAACTGCGACGACACCAGGTCGAACCGCTGCGGGCCGGGATCCCAGGAGAGCAGGTCGTGGTGCTGCCAGGTGATCCGGCCGGCGATCCGCTCGCCTTGGGCGGCGGCGTGCCCGGCCGCTCGTTCCAGCGCCACGGCCGACCAGTCCACGGCGGTGACGGTCCAGCCGCGCGAGGCCAGCCAGATGGCGTCGGCTCCCTCGCCGCAGCCGACGTCCAGTGCCTCGCCGGGAGTCAGATCAGCGGTCTGGGCAACGAGCTGCGGGTTGGGCTCGCCGCTCCACAGGCGGTCGGCCGAGCGGTAGCGGTCGTCCCAGAACTCTTCGGTGAACCGGACGGTGTCCTGCTGTCCGGCGTGGTCGTGGTTCATGGTCATCTCCGGTGTTGGTCAGGCGTGTGCCGGGCTGACACCTGGCTGGGCCGGTCTGACGGCCGGCCCAGCCATTCTCGCGCGGTCAGGATGTTTCCTGCGGGGCTTGGCTGTCCATTGCCGGTGGTCTCAGCGGACCCTGCCAGACGTCGAGAGGGCTCACGCCCAGGGCGCGGACGTAGGCGTCGAGCACCCGATCACTGGGTTCTTCGCGCCTGACTCGATGTTGCTATTAGCTCTGAGGAATCTCTAGCGCTAATAGCTAGGATCGCGGAAGGATGGAAAAATCACCATGACTGACCAACGATGGTGCAAGTCGAGTTACAGCAACGGTGCGACGAACTGTGTCGAATTGGCGAACACCATGGATGCGGTGCGGGACACCAAGAACCGCACCGGTCCGGCGCTGAGCGGCGATCTGGCCGCGCTCGTGGCAGCGGTGAAAGCCGGTCGACTCGTCCAGTAAGACGACTACGGGGCGACAGGTAGCGGCACCTGGAGGCGTTTCCCTCTGGGTGCCGTTCTCTGTCGCTGGCCGGCCCGCGTGGACTCCGGCGATACGGGTGCGGGCATCGGCTCAGAGTTGACGGAGGCCGCTCAGTACCCGTTCCATCAGCGCGAAATGCGCGGCGGAGCTGTCGTCGTTGTGGGTTCGGTGAACAATGATCAGATTGATTATGGCCATGTCGCTGAGGATCACCCGTGCGACGCCGAGCGGGACCGCGAGCTTCGCCGCCACTTCCGCGACGGAGTGCGGATTCCGGCACATCATGGCGATCGCGCGATGCTCGACCTGGGTGAGCCGTTCCACGCGCTCACCGGCGGGGCTGGTGGACACCAGCGTTTCCACGTTGAGCTGGTAGTCGGCCCTGGTGCGACCGCCGGTCCAGGCGTAGGGCCGGACTATGGCGGCGGCCTCATCGAGGCCGGTTTCGCTGGTCGGCTGATAAATCGTGGTCATCGGTTGTTCTCCCACCTGATCGGTCGGGATGGTAAGAGACGAGCAGGTCCGGAATGGACGGTCACGGCTGCCTCACCCGGCGGATCGGGACAGCACTCGTGATCCGGTCTGCTCGGCGCGCACGTCCGGGGTGAGCAGTTGGCCGACCTGCTCGACCAGTAGCGACATCTCGTAGGCGACTTGGCCGATGTCGCAACTGGGCGCGGCGAGCACGGTCAGCGCCGAGCCGTCGCCGATGGCCATCAGCAGCATGACACCGCGTTCCATCTCGACCACGGTCTCCCGGACCTCGCCGCCGCCGAAGCATCGGGCCGCGCCCCTGGTCAGGCTGGTCAGGCCGGCGGCGACGGCGGCGAGTTGGTCGGCCCGGTCGGTGGGCAGCCGGGCGGAGCCGGTCAGCAGCAGGCCGTCGGCGGACACCACGACCGCGTGGGCGACGCCGGGCACCCGTTCGACGAAGTTGTTCACCAACCAACCGAATCGGTCTGGTGTGGACTGGTTCGCTGTCATTCTTTCTCCCCTTCCGATTCGTGCTCGGTGCGTTCCGGCGCTTGGACAGCGCCGCCGGCTCGGTTGTCGCGGTCGGTCCGTCGGGCGCCGTTGAGTCGTGCGTGGACGATCCGCGCGTCGCGGCCGCCGACCAGGCTCGGTTCGGGTTCGCGTGGCCTAACCACTTCGGCATCGTGTTCTGAACTGGTGTCGGTCGGTGACTTTTTCGGTGTCGCGTTCGAGGTTTCTGCCGGTGGTTCGGCGATGCTGCCCGGCAGCAGTCGGGCCTTGGGTTCGCGCCTGGGCAGCCCCGAATCCAGGTACTCGATGGGTTGGGCGTTGGCGACCGCCTCGGCCGCCCGCCAGCCGTCGTCGGCCGGTGTCCACCAGCTGTCGGTGTCCTCGGTGTCGGTCACCCCGTCGGCCGGTGAATCGTCCACAGTGGACTCAATTGTCTGCCAGTCGGTTTGCGCCGAACTGCCATTCGACGTGCCGGCGGATTCGGCGTCGGTGAACCAACCGGACAGCATGGTGTCGTAGATCGGTGTGGTCTCCGGCTCGGGCGGTTCCTCCTCTGCCTCACCTGCCAGCGGCGTGAACAGGTCCGCGCCGGAGGATTCCACTGCCGGAACCACCGGAATGGTGACCGTCATCTCCGCGGGATGTTCGGCCGGTTGCGGGACAGGTGGATTCCGGTCGACGGCCGGCGGCGTGGCCGTTGGCGCAGCCGGCAGAGCAGCCGGCAGGGCCACTGGCAGCGCGGAAATCGGCTCGGTGAGCATCATCTCGCCTACTACCAGGTCGGTCGGCACGGTGATGGTCGCTCGTAGGCCGAGGTGGTCGTCGCCGCCGTGCAGCCGAACCAGCATGCCGTGCTCGCCGGCCAGCCGGGCCACCACGAACAGGCCCATTCGGCGGGACACCCGGCCCTCCACGCCCTGGGGGTTGGCGAGCGTGGCGCGGGCACGGGTCAGTTCGTCGTCGGTCATGCCGATTCCGTGGTCGATGATGTCCACCACGACCGCCTGGCCACGGCCCGGTCGCGAGGCGATTGTCACTAGGGTGTCCGGCGCGGAGAACGCGGTCGCGTTGTCCAGCAGCTCCGCGAGCAGCCGCACCAGGTCCCCGGCGGCGTAACCGACGATCCGGGTGTCCGGCGAGGGCTGCACCTGAACCCGTTGGTACTGCTCGATCTCCGACACCGCGCCGCGCAGCACGTCAACGAGCGCGACCGGTCGGCTGGGGCCACGGCCGAGGTCACCGCCGGAGAGCACCAACAGGTTCTCGTTGTTGCGTCGCATCCGAGTCGCGAGGTGATCCAGTTGGAATAGCGCGGACAGTTGGTCCGGGTCCTGCTCGTCGCGTTCCAACTGCTCGATCAGCCGCAACTGGCGTTGCACCAGGCCTTGGCTGCGTCGGGAAAGGTCGCGGAACAGGTCGCTGTAGTTGGCGCGCAGGTTCGCCTGCTCGACGGCCAGTCGGCGAGCCTCGCCGTGGACCGCGTCGAAGGCCCTGGCCAGTTGGCCGACCTCGTCGGTGCCGCACACTGGAACCGGCGTCACCGTCGGATCGACCGTCTCGCCGGATCGGATGCGTTCGACCGCGGCTGGCAACTGGTGGCCGGCGATGTCTCGGGCGGTGTCGCGCAGGAGGCCGATGGACCGCAGCAGTTGCCGGGCCATCACGAACATGATGGCCGCGGCGATCGTGAGCGCGGCGATCAGCGTCGCCACAGCCATCTGGGCCCGGTCGTCGGCCTGTTGGTGCAGGGCGGCGGAGGTGGCGTTCAGTTGGCCGGCGAGTTCGTTGATCACCTGGTCCAGCCCGGCGGTGACGGCCTGGTTGGCCGCGTTCCACGAGCTGACCGGGACCTGGATCATCATGCCGGGGGCGGGCAGGCCGGTCATGCCGCCGGACTCGTCGATGGACTGGTTCAGCAGTGTGGCCTGGGCGGCCAGCGCCGGTCCGGTGACCGCCCGGCCGTAGCTGGCCGTGATGTCGGGTGTGGCGACCGCCCGGAAGTCGCTGATCCGACTGGCCAGCCGGGCCTCGGAGCCGTGCAGCGCGGTCACATCCGGCACCGACATGACGCCGGCGCCGATGCCCGCCAGTACCTCAGCCTGTTGGTAGAGCACTTCTTCGTGGGCGGCGAAGATATCGAACAGCGCGGTCGCCTCGCGGGCGACCTGCGCGTCGGACACATCAATGGCCAGCATCCGGTCGAAGGCCAGCAGCCCGTCGATGCTCTCCGTGTCGGCGTCCACTTCGGACGGCGGGCCGATCGCGCCCAGTGTCGTCAGGCTGGGTTGGTTCGCTGATTGCGCGCGTTGGGCGGCCAACCCGGTGATCTGCTGGTCGAGTGCGTGCCAGGCGCCGGTGGCCGAGCCGTCCAGGTTGCCGGCCGCGATCTGGGCCGCGACGGCGTGCCCGGCGGTGGCGAGCGCGGCGTCGACCTGTCGCCAGGTCGATGTCGCCGGCTGGTTGGCGGGGACGGCGTCGGTGTTCTGCGGTGTCGCGTCCTGCTGGCGTTGCGCCTGCAACGTGGAGACGAGGTCCCGCACGGTGGCGTTGAGTTCGGTGATCCGGTTGGCGCGGGCGTAGCCGCTCGCCGCCGTCGCCTGGGTGACAGTCAATACGAGACCCAGTGCCAGGGTCATCAGCACCGGCACGGCCATGACCGCGCCCAGCTTGACCGGCAGGCGCCAGTTGCGCCAGCGTGCCAGCCCGACCAGCAGGGACCCCGCGGCGCCCAGCCAGCCGCGCTCGCGGATCGTTGTCGGCCCGTCCGTCACGGTGAACCTCCTCGCTGCCGCCGTTCGGCCGTCTGCGGCCACCGGATAAGCTGATCCGGCCGCGCCGCCGAATAGCACCGCTCGGCGTTCGCGCTCGCCGATTGGGCCGCAATTATTGGAGAATCTAGAACACGACTGTCTCATGCTGGTTTAGCTGGTGTTTACCCTCGGGACAGGACGGTAACTATCCGCGCACCAGCCCGACCGTCCCGTGTGCGCGCGAAGTAATCACAGCTCGGTGACCTGGGCGGTGATCTTTTGTTGGCCGGCGAAAATTTGAGTTCAGCATGACCGGTTTGACCGATTTATACGGTCGGTGCGACATTGTGGAATCAAGCAAATACATTACATGTTCTCGATCAGATCGGCCGCAGATGATGCGAAAAGGGTCGTGTTCGTGTCGCATGTCAAGTTGCGCATTGATACCGGCCCGCTGGTTCGTGCGGTCGGCGTGACCGGAGCTCATCCATGTAACGGTTCGTTACGTGGGGAGGCGGCGGTGCCGTGAGGCCGTGTGGTGGCGCGGACCGGATGGCCCGCCGCGTCGAGGCGAGCTCCGCATCGAGCGGGACAGGCGACAGCGGCGGCGCGGATGATGGGGAAAAGATGTACACCATGATGCGAGAATGATGGATTCGGCCCCTTCAGTAATGCCCTGTGGACCACCTACCGTTGCGTTCAGGTGAACGGCCTGGCCCGTCGATCAGCACGTCTTCGACCTGGTGCGAGATCTTCGAGAGCGCGTCGGAGTGCCGGGACCAGCCTTGACGGGTTTCTGAAGGGAGAAGGCAATGGCGCCTGCGGAACTGCTCATCGGCAGCCGATGGCAAGCGTCGGCAGGGTCGGGGCGAACCCGGGACGTGAGGTCGCCCTTCGACGGCTCTACCGTTGGTACCGTGGGGGTCGCCGGCCCCGAGGACGTTGAGGTGGCCCTGGCGGCGGCGGAGCGGGGCGCCGCGGTGTGGCGGCGTACACCCGCTCACGAGCGGATGACGATCCTGCTGCGTGCGGCGGAGCTCGCCGACCAGCGAGCTGCGAAGATCGCGCGGACCATCAGCTCGGAGTCGGGCAAGACCATCACCGAGGCCACCGGCGAGGCTGCCCGATCTGGGGACCTGATCCGTCTCGCGGCCTTCGAGGGCACCCAACTCTACGGTGAGACGCTGCCGTTGGACGCCAACCGTGGCACCGGCCTCGACAAGCTGGGCTTCACGCTGCGCCAGCCGTGCGGTGTCGTGGTGGCCATCACGCCGTTCAACTACCCGGCATTGCTCGTGCTGCACAAACTGGCGCCCGCGCTCGCGGCGGGTAACGCGGTCGTCCTCAAGCCGGCCACCTCGACGCCACTGACCGCGCTGGAACTCGCCGAGTGCTTCGTGGACGCCGGGCTTCCTAGGGGCGTGCTCTCGGTGCTCGTCGGCTCCGGCGGGGTGCTGGGGGACGCCCTCGTGACCGACCCCCGGGTACGGAAGATCTCCTTCACTGGCTCCACCGCGACCGGCGAGCACATCGCGCGGGTCGCCGGGGTCAAGAAGCTCTCCCTCGAACTGGGCGCGTCCTGCCCGGTCGTCGTGTTGCCCGACGCCGATCTCGAACTGGCCGCGAGCGCCGTCGCGGTGGGCGGTTACGTCAACGCCGGGCAGGTGTGCATCTCCGTCCAGCGGGTGATCACGCACCCCGCGGTCACCGCCGACTTCCTCGACGCCCTCGTCCCCAAGGTCGCGGCGATCCGGACCGGGGACCCGTCGTCCCCCGAGACGACCATGGGCTCGCTGATCACGACCGCCGAGGCGGAACGGGTGGAGCGGGCCATCGCGCGGGCCGGGGCGGACGGCGCGCGCGTCCTGATCGGTGGCGAGCGGAACGGAACCGTGGTGACCCCGGCCGTCGTGG
>DASZLR010000278.1:0-1585 GCA_035552275.1 Pseudonocardiaceae bacterium
CGTGCGGGCATAGCGGCCCAGCAGCTCGCCCAGCGGATCGCTGACCGCCTCGGTGAAACTGGTTGGCACGCCGACCGGCACGGCGACCCCCACGCCGTCGCGCAGTCGGCCGATGTCCTCGATCGCGACCCACCAGCTTTGTCCGGCAAAAGAAACGGCCAACGCGCGTTTGGCGGCGCACAGTCCCTCCAGCCAGCCGCCGACATCGGCGCCGCCGGCTCGGGCGGCAACTTCTTCAGTGGTCAACGGACCGAGCAGCCGCAGTAGATCAGCGACGGCCTCGGCATCACCGGCTACCCGATCGGCGGACAGATGCTGCAGTTGCCGGCCGGTGGCGCCGACGACTTCCGGGTCGAGCAGCTCGCGCAGCTCGACACGGCCCAGCAGTTCGGCCAGCAGCGTCGCGTCCAGTGACAGGGCCGCAGCGCGACGCTCGGCCAGCGGGCTGTCGCCCTCGTACATGAACGCGCCGACATAGCCGAACAGCAGTGACGCCGCGAACGGCGACGGCGTGGCGGTCTCGGTCTCCAGCACGCGCACCTTGCGCGCGGCGATGTCGGCCATCAGCCCAGCCAGCGTAGGTACGTCGTAGACGTCCTGCAGGCACTCGCGGATCGCCTCGAGCACAATTGGGAAGTCCGGATATTTGCGGGCCACGTCGAGCAGCTGCGCGGCGCGCTGGCGTTGATGCCACAGCGGCGATCGGCGGCCGGGATGGCGGCGCGGCAGCAGCAGGGCGCGGGCCGCACACTCCCGAAATCGCGAAGCGAACAGCGCTGAACCACCCACTTCCGCGGTGACGATCGGGTCGATGTCGTCGGCATCGAAGACGAACAGTTCGGCACCCGGTGGCTTTTCGGCAGGCCCGGATTCCGAGAACGTGTCCGGCAACCGGACCACGATGCCGTCGTCGGAGGCGGTCGGCTTCTCATCTATGCCGTAGCGGTCGCGCAGCCGTCGGCTCACCGCCAGTGCGAGCGGGCCATGTACACGCAGGCCATAGGGGGAGTGCAGGATCACCCGCCAGTCGCCCAGCTCGTCGCGGAACCGCTCGACCAGCAGGGTGGCATCGCTGGGCACCACCGTGGTTGCGGCGCGCTGGTCGTCCAGCAGCCGCCACAGGTTATCTGTGGCGAAGTCGTTGAAACCCAGTTCAGCACAACGCGTTTCGAAAGGATCGCGAGCCAGGCCGGCCAGTTCGCCAGTGAACTTGCCGACTGCCCGGCCCAACTCCGCAGGCCGCCCGGCATTGTCGCCGCGCCAGAACGGCAGCCGGGCCGGCTGACCGGGCGCGGGAATCACCAGCACCCGGTCGTGGGTGATCTCGGTAATCCGCCAGCTGGTGGCTCCCAACGAGATGACATCGCCCGGCCGGGACTCGTACACCATCTCCTCATCGAGTTCGCCTACACGAGAAGGCTTTTCGGAATCGGTAGCCAAGTACACGGTGAACAGGCCGCGGTCCGGGATCGCGCCGCCCGACGTGACCGCCAGCCGCTGCGCGCCCGGCCGTGCCGTCACGGTGCCGGTATCCCGGTCGTAAACCAGCCGCGGCCGCAGCTCGGCGAACTCGGTTGACGGGTAC
>DASZLR010000279.1:0-20143 GCA_035552275.1 Pseudonocardiaceae bacterium
GGGCGCGGTCCCCTCGCTGATGGAGATCATGGACGCGGCCTCGATCAAGGCATCCGAGGAATATCTGAAGACCGAGGTCGGACCGGGCGGCGAGTGCGCCGCGCTGC
Source organism: Pseudonocardiaceae bacterium (assembly GCA_035552275.1). Lineage (GTDB taxonomy): Bacteria > Actinomycetota > Actinomycetes > Mycobacteriales > Pseudonocardiaceae > DASVLX01. Next base: position 108 of record DASZLR010000279.1, read on the forward strand.
TGCTCTGCCAGTCCGACACCGGCGGCGAGCCGGCCCGCCGCGAACTGGACGTCATCGAGCGGATCTGCGATGCCGCCGGTGCCACCATGACGTATCTGACCGAAGATCTGAACGAGGGCCGGATGCTGTTGCAGGCGCGGCGGGTGGTGCTGCTCGCGCTGGAGGTCTACGGGACCTGGCTCACCGACGACGTGTGCGTGCCGCGCACCAGGATCGCCGAGCTGATCTCCGGCTGCGAGCGGATCAGCGCCGACAGCGGGCTGCGGATCGCCGTCGTCGGGCATGCCGGCGACGGCAATATGCACCCGACGATCGTCTACCAGCCCGATTCGACCGACGAAATCGCGCGAGCCCGGCGGGCATTTGACGAAATTCTCGCGCTCGGCCTCAAACTCGGCGGCACCATCACCGGCGAGCACGGCGTCGGCAAGATCAAGCAGGAATGGCTGGCCACCGAGATCGGCCCGATCGGCCTGCGCACACACCGGGCGATCAAGGCCGCGCTCGACCCGAACAACCTGTTCAACCCCGGCTCGATGTTCGCACTTGAGCCGTGATCAGCCGACCGGTTCGCTGGCTCGGCGTTCCCTGCGGTGCCGCAGCCACTCAAAGACCAGCGGCAGCACCGACAGCACCACGATCAGCACCAGGATGACGTCGATGTTCTTGCCGATAAACGCGATCTGGCCGAGGAAGTAGCCGGCGACCGTGACGCCGGTGGCCCAGAGGACGCCACCGAGGGTGGACACCAGCAGGTAGCGGCGCACGTCCATCCGGCCGACACCGGCGACCGCGGTGATGAATGTCCGGATAATCGGCACGAACCGGGCAAGGAAGAGGGCGCGAGTGCCGTATTTGTCGAAGAACGCGTGCGTTCGGTCGACGTACTCACGCTTGAACAGCCTGGAGTCCTGTTTGTTGAACAACTTCGGCCCGGCCGCGTAGCCGATGCCGTAGCCGACCGCGTTGCCGAGCACCGCGCACACCGACAACACCAGGCAGGCTATCCACAGCGGGGTGCGCACCGACCCGTGCGCGATGAACAGCCCCAGCGGGAACAGCAGCGAGTCACCGGGCAGGAAAAATCCCACCAGCAGGCCGCACTCGGCGAAAATGATCACTGCGATTACTGGCAACAGATATCCGCCGACCGAGGTCAGCAGGGAATCGGCGCTCAGTCCGAAGAAGCTCACCCGATCACCGTACCGGGTGATTCTTTGGTGAATGCTGGGAGCCGGGCAGACCGCGGTCAGGCCGACGTCAGACCGACGTCACAGCATCGTGAGCAGGCCGATGGTCGCGCCGGCGGCCAGACCGAGCAACAACGCGAGCAACAGAATCCACCGGATCGGCACCGTGAAGCCGGGGGAACCAGCCGGCCCACCGACCGGTTGCGCCGGCGCCGCGGGCGCGCCGACGGTCGGCGGAGCGGGCGGCAGAGCGGACTGGCCGGTGCCCGCCGCCTGCGCGCGCAACGCCTCGGCCAACAGCCGCTCCGGATCGGTCACGCTGGTGACGCTAGACCAGAAAAGCCGGCGCTAGTCCAGAAACGACAGAACGCGCTGCCACATCAGCTCGGCCGCGGCCTGGTCGTACTCGTCCGGCAGGCTCTCGTCGGCGAACAGGTGGCTGGCCACCGGATACTCCCAGAACTCGTGCTTCGCGCCCCGCACGTCCTCGGCGAACTCCCGGGTCCACGCCTCGATGCGCTTCGGATCGTCCCGGCCGTAGTGCGCCTGCACCGGCACCGTGCTCGGCCAGGTCGGCGCGCTGCCGGTGATCGAACCGATCAGCGACATCGGCAGCGTGCCGTTCATCAGCACCGCGGCGCGCGCGCCCGGCCGGGTGGCCGCGAGGTAGGCCGCGCCGCCGGCGCCGTTGGAAAAACCGGCGTAGACGAGATCGGTGCCCAGCCCGGAGACCGCCTCGGCGGTGCGCCGCAACAACTCTGGATAGCTGCCGAAGCCCTGCACGAACTGGTCCGCCTCGGCGTAGTCGTCAAAGACCTTGCCGCCGTAGAGATCCGGCACGTGCACGGTGTGCCCGGCAGCACGCAGCCGCCGCGCCGCCGACAGCACGCCGGGACGGACGCCGAGCACCGAGTGGATCAACACGATTTCGCTCATAACCGGTGTCTACCAGCGACCACCGACAGCGTCAGGCCGCGAGATCAGGGCGGGAGATCAGGGCGCCATGATCTTCTGCAGGGCCTCCAGCGCGCGGCTCGCGGTGGATTTCACCGTGCCCTTGGAGATGCCGGCCGCCTCGGCGATCTCGGCCTCGGTGAGATTGCCGTAATAGCGCAGCACCAGCACCTCGCGCTGCCGGGGCGGCAGCTGGGACAGTGCCCGGACCACCGACTGGTGCTCTGCGGTCAGCATGGCCAGACTCTCCGCCGAGCGCGCGTTCGCCACGTGCGGCGGGGTGTATTCGCGGGCGGTCTTGCGCCGCCGCAACACGCTGCGGGAGCCGTTCACCACCGCCGTACGGAGGTAGCCGATCGCCGCCGCCGAATCGCGCAGGTTGCCCCAGTGCCGGTGCAGGCCGGTGAACGCCTCCTGCACCACGTCCTCAGCGGTGGCCACCTCGTCCACCAGCAACAACGCCAGCCGGATCAGCCGCATCCGGTGCGTGCGGTACAGGTCTTCCAGAGTGAGCGCGGCGCTGGGCTCCGGCGCGGCCGGGGCGTCCAGCACCCGCAACCGGCTCAGCGTCTGCTCGACGCTCGGCTGCTCCGCCATCTGCCCACCCCCGGGTCCGGACCGGTCCACTCCCACGAGGGAACGGTACCGGTTGGACCGCATCGGCCGTCAGGGCCGGACGGAGCCCAAGCCCCGTCCGGTCATGCTGACCCGTGCTCGGTGTCGTGCATGGCCGCCGCGCCACCGGGGCCGACGGGGGCCGAGGACGCCGCGCCGCGCTCCTTGACATCGGCCAGCGCCGCCTTGTCCGCCTTGGGCACCCGGCTGGCCGAACCCAGTTCGATGACCGGCGGCAGGAAGGCCCGGAACAGCTTGGTGACCAGCATGGACCGGGGGATGTGGATGGTCCGGGACCGCCGGGCGATGCCGTCGGCGAACGCGTCGACGGCGACCGACAGCGGGTAGGTCTTGCCGATCGGGCCGGGCATGGTCTTGCGCATCGGGCCGAACACCGGGTGTTCGTCGGCGCTGTTCACCATGTCGGTGGAGATCCATGTCGGGTGTGCCACGCCGACCGCGACACCGAGGTGGCGAACTTCGGCACGCAGGGTGTTGCCGAACGCCTCGACGGCGGCCTTGGCCGCGTTGTACGGCGCGTTGCCGGGGATGTGCGCGATGGCGGCCATCGAGGACACGATGACGCAGTAGCCGCGGCTGTCGATCAGCGCCGGCAGGCAGGTGCGCACGGTTCGCCACACGCCCAGCAGGTCGACCTCGATCACCTTCTCGAACGCCGCCGGGTCGATCGATCGGATGAAGCCGGCGGCGGCGATGCCGGCGTTGGCCATCACCACGTCGATCCGGCCGTAGCGGTCGACGACGCCGTCCACGGCAGCGCGCAGATCCTCCCAACTGGTGACGTCGGCGGTCCAGGCCGAGGCGTCCGGCCCGCATTCGGCGGCGACCTCGGCCAGTTCCTTGGGCTCCAGGCCGACCAGTGCGACCTTGGCGCCCTGCCCGGCGAGCCTGCGGGCCACGCCGGCGCCGATTCCCCTGGCCGCGCCGGTGATCAGCACGACCTTTCCGTTCACCGATGTTGCGCCCATCGCCGCCTCCATGTCTCCGGTGACACATCACCAACAACTTACTGCCAGTAACCTACTACAAGTCGGACTCCGAGTAACACCTTTGGCGGATGGTTTGACGCCGAGCGAACGGGGTAGCGTGTTTGATAAGAAGCGAACATAGTCGGAGGGCATCGTGACCGTGCGCATCGGACCGGACATCGGACGCCTTGGCGTCTGGCTCAGCAGCACCCAGCTCGGCCAGTTGGAGCCGGGCGAACTCGGTGAGATCGCCGCCGGGCTGGAAGGCGCCGGCTACCGGGCGGTCTGGGTCGGCTCGATACGTGGTGACCTCCCACCCGCCGAATCCGTGCTGGCCGCCACCGACAAACTGGCCTTCGCCAGCGGAATCGTGAACGTCTGGAGCGAGCCGGCGGAGCAGGCGATCGCCGCGTACCACCGGGTCGACACGGCCTATCCCGGCCGGATTCTGCTCGGCGTCGGCGCTGGACACCGGGAGCGCAACGCCACCCAGGGCTACCAGCGGCCCTACGCCAAGGTGGTCGACTACCTGGACGCGCTGGCCGCCGCGCCCGATCCGGTGCCGGCGGAGAACACCGTGCTGGCCGCACTTGGCCCGAAGGTGCTGAAACTGGCCGGCGAGCGCACCGCGGGCGCGCACCCGTACCTGGTCACGCCCGAGCACACTCGGCAGGCCCGGGAGGTGCTGGGCGCCGGGCCGCTGCTCGCGCCGGAGCAGAAAGTCGTGCTGGAGGCCGATCCCTCGCGGGCGCGAACGCTCGCCCGCGCCGGCATCGCCCGCTACCTGGAACTGACCAACTACCTGGCGAACCTGCGCCGGCTGGGCTTCACCGACGCGGACTTCGCCGACGGCGGCAGCGATCGGCTGGTGGACGCGCTGGTGCCGTGGGGCGACGTGAGTGTCGTCGCCGCCAGGGTCGAGGAGCACTACGCCGCCGGCGCGGACCATGTGTGTCTCCAGGTGCTGACCGACGAGCGCCGGCCGCGCCAGGAGCACTGGCGGGTGTTGGGCGAAGCCCTCGCCGGTTGAGGCCGCGTCAGAATCTTGCGGGACACCCGCACCCGATCGACCGGGGCATGCGCAAGAAGCCTCGCATGCCCCGTCTCAGGCCTCGCGCTTCCCGGTCACTCTTCAATCTCGACCGGCGCGAGGAACTCAAGGTGGTTGGCCACCCGGGGGTCCGGGATCAGCGAGCCGATCAGGCTGCGCGCGGCCTCCGGAGTGGCGACGCCACGGATCGTGACCTCGTAGTAGTACCCGTCGTCCCGGGAGTCGGTCGGCCGCAGCAGTTCGGCCCGAACAGACTGGGGCGGGAAGTAGTACTGCCCACCCAGTACGACCGTCTCGTTACTCTCGGCGATAACCTCGCCGTTCAGCCGCGCAATTGCCATACCGCGAGTGTGGTAGATCACATCGGATCGCGCCACCGCCGACTGATCGATCAAGAAAGCCAATCAGCCCAGCTCATTGACTACGCACCGTAGTTACCCCTGAGTAGCAAGCCCTAGCCAGCCAGCCTTGGCCGAACATGATCTACGTCACAGAATCGATTCCGCAGCCGGTCGTCGGCGGTCTGGAGCACCCCCGTACGATTCGGGGGAACGGACGAAGAGACTTCGCTGATGGAGGACCGATGCCCATCGCCAGCCCCGAGGCATACCGGGAGATGCTGGACCGCGCCAAGGCGAACGAATTCGCCTACCCGGCCATCAACGTGACCTCGTCGGAGACCGTGAACGCGGCGCTGCGCGGATTCGCCGAGGCCGAGAGCGACGGCATCATCCAGGTCTCCACCGGAGGCGCCGAGTTCGCCTCCGGCACCAAGGTCAAGGACATGGTCACCGGCGCGGTCGCGCTCGCCGAGTTCGCGCAGGTGGTGGCCGCGAAGTACCCGGTCAACATCGCACTGCACACCGACCACTGTCCCAAGAACAAGCTGGACGACTACGTCCGGCCGCTGATCGCGATCAGCCAGGAGCGGGTCTCGGCGGGCGGCAACCCGGTGTTCCAGTCGCACATGTGGGACGGCTCGGCCGTGCCGTTGGACGAGAACCTGTCCATCGCCGCCGAGCTGCTGGATCTCACCGCCAAGGCGAACATCGTGCTGGAGATCGAGGTCGGCGTGGTCGGCGGCGAGGAGGACGGCGTCGCCAACGAGATCAACGACAAGCTGTACACCTCGCCGGAGGACTACCTGAAGACGGTGGCGGCGCTGGGCACCGGCGAGAAGGGCCGGTACCTGTTGGCCGCCACCTTCGGCAATGTGCACGGCGTGTACAAGCCCGGCAACGTGAAGCTGCGGCCGGAGATCCTCAAGCAGGGTCAGGAGGTCGTCACCGAGAAGCTCGGCCTGCCGGCCGGCAGCAAGCCGTTCGACCTGGTGTTCCACGGCGGGTCCGGCTCGCTGCCGGAGGAGATCAAGGCCGCGGTCAGCTACGGCGTGATCAAGATGAACGTGGACACGGACACCCAGTACGCGTTCACCCGACCGGTGGTCGGGCACATGTTCAGCAACTACGACGGGGTGCTCAAGATCGACGGTGAGGTCGGCAACAAGAAGGCCTACGACCCGCGCAGCTACCTCAAGGCGGCCGAGCAGGGCATGGCCGCCCGCGTCGCGAAAGCGTGCGAGGACCTGAGCTCCGCGGGCCGCACCCTCGCCGGCTGACCCTGTTCTCGCTGAAGTTCGTTCGGGCCGCGCCAGCTGATCGTTTGATCGTCACTCGATCGGGTGGCGCGGCTTGCGTTCTCCGCCGAGCGGTCGGCAGTGTTGCTCGCCATGCTGCCGAAACGCGTGGTTGCCGCCGTGATCCTCGCCGCGATGGTGCTGGCCGTGGGTGGAGTGGTGCTGAGCGCGCTCGGCTAGCCAGGTGCGGCACGATGGACACATGACCTCGCACGACAATCTGCTCGGCCCCGGCCCAACGTTGCTGCCAGCCGAGCCCGAGGCGCAGACGGCGCTGGACGCCGGCACCGACCCGGCCGAAGTGGCCGGGGCGTTTCCGCAGTTCAGCGCGGCCTGGGCGGCTCTGGCCGAACAAGCCCTCGCCGATGACCAGGCGGTCGCCGCCTACGCGTACGCGCGCACCGGCTACCACCGCGGGCTGGACCAGCTGCGCCGCGCCGGCTGGAAGGGATTCGGCCCGGTGCCCTCGGACCATGTGCCCAACCGCGGTTTCCTGCGGGCGCTGGCCGCACTCGGCCTGGCCGCACAGGCGATCGGTGAGACCGACGAGTACGAGCGGTGTCGCCAGTTCCTGGAGGAAGCCGACCCGGACGCCAGCAAGGTCCTCGGACTGGACTGACCGCCTGGCATCGCTTGTGGGCACGGGTCTTGTGGGCACGGTAGGGAAAACCCCACCGTGGAAACACCTGGCAGCCCCATGGCGCGATCAACGATCTTGCTCGACGCTGGCAGCATGTTCGAGATCGCGTCGGGAATCGGGTTGGCCTGCCTGGCCGCCGGCTGCTACGGGTTGGCCGCGAACCTGCAACACCGGGCCGTGCAAGGGGTGCAGACGGGCCGCGCCCTCGGCTGGCAGCAGTTACGCGCCCTGCCACGGCAACGCCGTTGGCTGCTGGGTCTGCTGGCCACGCTGTGCGGCGCCGCCCTGCACGTGGCCTCGCTGGCCCTCGCGCCGCTGATCGTGGTGCAGCCCATCGGCGTGCTGGCCGGTGCGGTCACCGCGCTGCTCGCCGTGGCCGCCGGCCGGCAACGGCTGGATCGGGCGACGGTGCTCGGCGTGCTGGCCTGCCTGCTGGGCATCGTCGGATTCGTCGCGGCGGCCGCTGCTCACCTTCGGCCCGCCGCAGTGCCGGACGGACTGAGCGCGATGGCCGGGCCGACAGGGCCGATGGCGCTGGCGGCTGGTTCGGCAGTGCTGCTGTTCGCTGCCGTGGGCACCCGGTCGACCGGGTGGCCGCGGGCGCCGGCGTATGCGGCGGCGGCCGGGGTCTGCTTCGGCGTGGCGTCAGCGCTGGCTCGGGTGCTCACCACCACGGTGCGCGCCGGCGGCAGTGCCGGACTGCTCGTTGGCTCGCTGTTCGGCGTCGCGACCGGCATGGTGATCGCGGTGCTGCTCGGGGAATGGTTCGTGCAGCAGGCCTATGCCAGCGGCCGGCCGGATGCGGTGGTCGCCTGTCAGACGGTGGTCGATCCGATGGTCGGCGCGTTGATCGGGACGTGGTGTTTCGCGGAGACGACGCGCACCGGCCCGGTGGCGCTCGGCGGCGAGTTGGTCGCGGCCGGCGTGGCGGTGCTCGGGGTGCTGGCCCTCGCCCGCCGGCCGCTCACCGGCCAGTGGGCAGGCCCCGGATGAACCGCAGATCCTCGGTGTGCCGGTACCAGGTCCAGCGCCGCACCGGACGCTCGTAGCGGACGCCGTCGCGCACCACCGAGGTCGTCGGCAGGCAGCCCAACTCGAACGACCGCCCGGCGGCGGCCTTGACCCGGCCGCCCAGCAAGCCGCCGCGCCGGACAGCGACCGCCAGACCGGCGCCGGTCGGGTCGGGCGTGACGGTGATCCGCCGCGCCGGACCGCGCAGCACCCGCTCGTTGTCGCAGTAGGCGACGCCGCGCACCATCCGCAGGGTGCCGACGCCCATCAGCACGCCGCCGTTGTCATCGCGGATCAGCGGCGCCCGGTCGGGTTCCCCGCCGAACGCGACATCGACCGCCCCGCCGAAACCGCCCGGCAACTGCCAGACGGCGGCGACCGCCGAGTCGGCGACGGTTGGCACGAAGCCGATCGTGACGGTGGCCAGCTTTTCGGTGCGCAGCAACCGAAGCACGACGGCGGTGAGATCGGCGTCGGCGCCGAGCACCACCAGCCGGCGCTCGCCCAGGTCGGCCAGCAGCGGGTCGACATCGGGGCGCGTCGGCGCGGACGGCACCGGCCGCCACTCGATCGTCGGATCGCCGGCGAGCCGTTCCGCGAGGGCTGGATGGCGCTCGGCCGGGTCCGTCGCAACGCCGCAGGCCAGCACTAGGGCCGCCACCCGACCTCCTCGGCTACGCTGACTCACCGGCATCCTCGCCCACATCGGGCGTCATCCGTCCACCGGGAGTCTGACATGCCGGCCATCGTGGTCATCGGTGCCCAGTGGGGCGACGAAGGCAAGGGCAAGGCCACCGATCTGCTCGGTGGGCGGGTGCGGTGGGTGGTCCGCTACCAAGGCGGCAACAACGCCGGGCACACGGTGGTGCTCCCGGACGGCCAGGACTTCGCCCTGCACCTCATTCCGTCCGGCATCCTCACCCCGAACGTGACCAACGTGATCGGCAACGGCGTGGTGGTCGATCCCGGCGCACTGCTGGACGAACTGGCGGTGCTGACCGAGCGCGGGGTGGACACCACCGGCCTGTTGATCTCCGCCGACGCGCATCTGATCATGCCGTACCACGTCGCCATCGACCGGGTCACCGAGCGATATCTCGGCAAGGCCAAGATCGGCACGACCGGGCGCGGCATCGGCCCGTGCTACCAGGACAAGCTGGCCCGGGTCGGGGTGCGCTTCCAGGACGTGCTGGACGAGAAGATCCTCCGGCAGAAGGTCGAGGCCGCGCTCGACTTCAAGAACCAGGTGCTGGTGAAGGTCTACAACCGCAAGGCGCTGGACCCGGCCGAAGTCGTGGACACCGTGCTCGGCCAGGCCGAGCAGTTCGCGGACCGGATCGCCGACACCCGGCTGCTGCTCAACCAGGCCCTCGAACGCGGCGAAACCGTGCTGCTGGAAGGCTCCCAGGGCACCATGCTGGACGTCGACCACGGCACCTACCCGTTCGTCACCTCGTCCAACCCGACCTCGGGTGGAGCGTCGGTCGGGGCCGGGATCGGGCCGGGCCGGATCAACGCGGTGCTCGGCATTCTCAAGGCGTACACCACCAGGGTCGGCTCCGGGCCGTTCCCGACCGAGCTGCACGACGAGGTCGGCGAGCGGCTGCGCAAGACCGGCGGCGAGTTCGGCGTGACCACTGGGCGGTCCCGGCGCACCGGCTGGTTCGACGCGGTGATCGCCCGCTACGCCACCCGGGTCAACGGGATCACCGACTACTTCCTGACCAAGCTGGACGTGCTGTCCGGGTTCGAGCGGGTGCCGGTGTGCGTCGCCTACGAGGTCGACGGGTTCCGGGTGGACGACATGCCGATGACGCAGACCGACGTGCATCACGCCGAGCCGGTGTATGAGGAACTGCCCGGCTGGTTCGAGGACATCAGCGGCTGCCGCACATTCGAGGAACTGCCGGCGAATGCCCGCGCCTATGTGCTCCGGTTGGAGGAACTGTCCGGCGCACGGGTGTCCGTGATCGGCGTCGGGCCTGGTCGGGAGCAGACGATCGTGCGGCACGATCCGCTGGCGTAGATCCCACAGAGCACCGGATTTCTGTCGCTCGCCGACCGACGTATTTCCAGGATTCGGGACTTCGCGGCGCTTCGTTGACGCTTCGGCGACCGCGGAAGAAAACTCGCCGACACCGAAACGATTTCAGTGCGAACCATTCGCGCCGGTTCACGAGTCCTGGAGATCCCTGTGTCGCCGTCCCCCTCGGGCGTGTACGCGAGACCGGAGCCAACCGCCGCCGACCACCGCGCGGCAGTGCCGACATCGCCGACATCGCCGGAATCCCGGCCACGCCGCCGATCGCGGCTTCGGCTCTACCGGTGGATCAGCCCGGTCGTGCTGCTGTTGCTCTGGCAGGCCGCCAGCAGCACCGGCCTGCTGCCGTCCAGCACGCTCGCCTCGCCATCGACCCTGGTGCGGACCACCGCTTCGCTGATCGCCGACGGGGAGCTGCGGGACGCGTTCCTGGTGTCCGGGCAGCGCGCGGCGATCGGTTTCGTGGTCGGTGCGCTGGCCGGCCTGGCGCTGGGCGTGGCCGCCGGCCTGTCCCGGTGGACCGACGGCCTGCTCGACCCGCCGTTGCAGATGTTGCGCACGCTGCCGTTGCTGGGCCTGAGCCCGCTGCTGATCATCTGGTTCGGCATCGGCGAAGCGCCGAAGATCGTGCTGGTGGCGCTGGGCACCGCGTTCCCGATGTACCTCAACACCCACTCCGGGGTGAAGGGCACCGACCGACAGTTGCTGGAAACCGCGCGGGTGCTGGGTTTCACCCGCTGGCAGCGGCTGTGGCACGTGGTGCTGCCCTCGGCGCTGCCCAGCACGCTGGTCGGACTGCGGCAGTCGCTGGGCATCGCCTGGCTGACCCTGGTGGTCGCCGAGCAGATCAACGCGAACGCCGGGCTCGGCGAACTGATCACCAACGCCGCCGAGTTCCTCCGCGACGACATCGTGGTGGTCGGCCTGATCGTCTACGCCGTGCTCGGGCTGGTCACCGACGCGCTGGTCCGGTTGTTGGAGCGGAGGTTGCTGCGGTGGCGAACGGGATGACAGCGGACGAGATCACCGAAGACCGGATCACCGGGAACCGAGTGACCGTGCGGGTGCGCGGGCTGGTGAAGGCGTTCGGCTCGCGCCGGGTGCTGGACGGCCTGGACCTGACCGTCCGCGGCGGCGAGTTCGTCGCGCTGTTGGGCCGCAGCGGTTCCGGCAAGTCCACGCTGCTGCGGGTGCTGGCCGGGCTGGACTCGGACACCACCGGAGAGTCCACAGTAGACGGAACGGTGTCGGTCGCGTTCCAGCAGCCGCGGCTGCTGCCCTGGCGCAAGGTCTGGCGAAACGTGGTGCTGGGCCTGCGCACCGAGCAACCACGCGGGGTGGCCGAGCGGGCGCTCGCGGAAGTGCGTCTGGATGACAGCGCCGAGGCGTGGCCAGTGACGCTGTCCGGCGGTGAGGCGCAGCGGGTGTCATTGGCCCGCGCGCTGGTCCGCGAACCCGAGTTGCTGTTGCTGGACGAGCCCTTCGGCGCGCTGGACGCGCTCACCCGGCTGGCCATGCACCGGCTGGTCACCGAACTGTGGACCCGGCACCGTCCGGCGGTGCTGCTGGTCACCCACGACGTGGACGAAGCACTGGCCCTCGCCGACCGCGTGCTGGTGCTGGATCACGGCCGGATCGTTGCCGAGCACACCCCGCCCGCGCACCGACCGCGCAAGGCCGCCGAACTCGTGGACCTGCGCAGCAGCGTCCTCGCCGATCTGGGAGTGACCGAGAGTGAAGCCGCATAACCGCCTGCTGGCGACAACCACCACGTTGGCCACCGGACTCGCCGTCACCATCGGACTGGCGGGTTGCGCCGGAGCGTCCGGCGCCGGCTCGGCCGCGCCCGTTCCGTCCACAGTGAACGCCGCAGCGCTGAGCGCGGTGACGCTGCGGGTGGCTGACCAGAAGGGATCCAGCGCGCAGATCCTGCTCAAAGCCGCCGGCCTGGACAACACGCCGTATCGCATCCAGTGGTCCACCTACACGTCCGGACCGCCGGAGTTGCAGGCCGCCGCGGCCGACGCGGTCGACGTCGGACTGGTCGGCAACACCCCGCCGATCTTCTCGGCGGCCGGCAACGCGCCGCTGGACATCGTCGGCGCGCTGAAGAACACCGTGGGCGACGCGGTCGTGCTGCCCGGCGGCTCGACCATCACCAGCCTCGCCGACCTGCGCGGCAAGAAGATCGCGGTGGCCAAGGGCAGTTCGGCCAACGGAACACTGCTCAAGACACTGTCGAAGGCGGGGCTGAAGCCCACCGACGTGAGCATCGACTACCTGCAACCCGGCGACGCCTACTCCGCGTTCAGCACCCACCGGGTCGACGCCTGGGTGGTGTGGGAGCCCTACGTCACCGAGGCGCTGCGCCAGCCCGGCGCCCGCGCGCTGCTGTCCGAGAACGACACCTTCGCCGGGTCCGGCCTGGCCGGTGGCGCTGCGCTGTCCAACGGGCTCAGCTTCGAGGTGGCCGCCCGGAACGCACTCACCGATCCGGGCAAGAACACCGCACTGTCCGACTATGTGACCAGGATCGCCAAGGCCGAGGTGTGGGCGGGACAGCACCCGGACGCCTGGGCGGCCATCTGGTCCCAGCAGAGTGGACTGCCGCTGGACGTGGCCAAGGCCGCGGTGCACGGCGTCCTGCTCACGCCGGAGCCGCTGGACGACAGCGTTGTCAGCTCGGAACAGTCCCTGGCGGATGCGTTCACCTCGGCCCAACTGATCCCCGGCAAGGTGGCCATCGCCGGCTTCGTGGACCGGCGGTTCAACTCGGCCGTGCAGAGCTATCGGACCCAGGCCGGCATCAAGTGACGGACCGGTTCGGCCGTCCGGCCCATCACCCGGACGGCCGACTCGGCTAACGCTCGCCGACGCGGTTCTCTACGCTGGCTCTCTGTGCGCGTGCTGGTGATTGGCTCCGGTGCCCGGGAGCATGCTCTTGTCCTCGCTCTGGCGCAGGACGCGGCGGTGACCGCGTTGGCCTGCGCGCCGGGCAACGCGGGCACCGCAGCCGTGGCCGAACAACTCGGCGCCGACATCGCCGAGCCGGCGCGGATCGTCGCGCTGGCCCGGGACTGGCCGGCGGATCTGGTCGTGATCGGCCCGGAGACGCCGCTGGTGGCCGGCGCGGCGGACGCGGTGCGGGCGGCCGGGATCGCCTGCTTCGGGCCGTCCCAGGAGGCCGCCCGGATCGAGGGCTCCAAGGCGTTCGCCAAGGACGTCATGCGGTCCGCCGACGTGCCCACCGCGCACAGCGAGATCGTGGACAACCCGGCCAAGCTGGACGCGGCGCTGGGCCGGTTCGGTCCGACCTATGTGGTCAAGGACGACGGCCTGGCCGCCGGCAAGGGCGTGGTCGTCACGACCGATGTGGACACCGCTCGGGCGCACGCGATGACCCTGTTGGACGGCGGCCATCCGGTGCTGCTTGAGTCCTTTCTGGATGGTCCGGAGGTGTCGCTGTTCTGTCTGGTGGACGGGCAGACCGTGGTGCCGTTGTTGCCGGCGCAGGACTTCAAGCGGGTGGGCGACGGCGATCGCGGCCCGAACACCGGCGGCATGGGCGCCTACGCGCCGCTGCCGTGGGCGCCGCCGGACCTCGTGCCCGACGTGGTGACGCGGATCATTCAGCCGGTGGTGGACGAGCTGGACCGGCGCGGCGCCACCTTCTCCGGTCTGCTCTACGCCGGTCTCGCGCTCACCTCGGCCGGACCGCAGGTGATCGAGTTCAACTGCCGGTTCGGCGATCCGGAGACGCAGGCCGTGCTGGCGTTGCTGGAGACACCGCTGGCCGGACTGCTGCACGCGACCGCGACCGGCTGGCTGGTCGACCATCCGGTGCTGCGCTGGCATTCGGGCTACGCGGTCACCGTGGTGGTCGCGGCCGAGGGCTACCCCGGCCGGCCGCACGTGGGCGACGTGATCAGCGGGGCCGACGGCGAGGGCGTGCTGCACGCTGGAACCCGGCGCCGCGAGGACGGCGCGGTCGTGTCCAGCGGCGGGCGGGTGCTGTCCGTGGTCGGCACCGGGCCGGATCTGGAGGCCGCGCGGGAGGTCGCGTACCAGCGGGTGGCCGGCGTGCACCTGACCAGTTCGCACTACCGGACCGACATCGCGCTGCGGGCCATTCAGGGTGAGGTCGCCGTGCCGGCGTTGGGCTGAAATCTTCGCTGGGCCGGCCGGGAACCGATCGGGTCCTCGTTTCGTCAAAGGGGACACGGCTGCCGATCTCGTTGGTAGCCTGCGAAGCGAGACCAACCGGCTACCGGAAGTGGGGTGTCCCCGATGGCCACCGTTTCCCCCGACCCTGCCGCCGTGAGCCAGGCGGCCATGTCCGCGGCGATCGGCGCTGAGCTGTCCAGCGTCCCGCAAGTCGCGAACATCACGGTCAACAAGGACAACGTCCTCCAAGCCGCCAAGATCATCCAGGGCTTGATCGACAACGAGTGCAAGGACATCGAGAGGCATGTGCGCGATCTCCGCGTCGACCCTCCCGGAGCGGATCTAGTCAGCAAGCGAGCAGCCCAGCAGTGGAACCAACGGCTGGTGGACGATCCGGACGCATACCGGGTGCGCGTTATTCAGTACATCAAGACCCTGGAAACCCTGGTGGCAAATCTGAAGACCTCGGCCCAGCAGTACGGATACACCGACGAGCAGATCGCGGCCGCCTTCAGCCAGGCCGGAGGTACGGGTGCCTGACATCCGTAAGGTCGCGATCATGGCCGGCGCGGCGTTCGCCGCAGCGACGCTGGCCGGGTGCACCTCGTCCAATGGCGGGCTCCCCGGCGCAGCCACCACGACCGCCGGGTCCGGGTCTACGACACCCCTGTTGAATGACAACTCCTCGGTCACCTTCGCGCCCCGACCGAAGGACATATCGCTGGCGGGTGTGGACCCATGCACGTTGCTCACCGCGAGTCAGCGAGGCCAGTTCGGGCTCGATGACGGCCTGAAGCACTCGCCTGACCAGCAGTTCCACGGCCCAACGTGCGACTATCCCGGTCTCAATCAGGATGGCAACGATATTGATATCAACACGGTTCCGACTCAAGGAATCGAGTACTGGCTCGATCCAACGCTGGCGGACAACATCAAGCAGGTCACGGTCGGCGGCTTTCCCGGACTCGACATCACTTTGAAGGGCACCGATCCCACGAACCAGTGCACAACGGCGGTCAGCATGAGTCAGGGCCAGATGGTCCTCGTGCTCTTCGCGCCGCTCCTGCAGTCGGGGACCGTCGCACAGAATTGCGCCAAAGCTGAGCAGGTCGCGGCGGCCGCACTCACCACATTGCAGACGATGAAGTAGGGGATGACGATATGGGTCTCTTTGACGACATCATCGGCGGTATCGAGCAGGGCATCGACAAGGCGACCAACGTCGTCACCAACACCGCCCAGAGCGCGATCGACACCGTCGAGAGCGCCGGGGAGGACCTGTACCACACCATTTTCGGTGGCGGGTCGTCCTCGGCCGTCGGCGAAATGAACAGCCGCGGCGACGTCTCGCTGACCGACATCCGCTGGGACGGCATGAGCAACGGCCAACTGGCCAGCGTCGTGCAACAGATGTCGCAGGGGCCGGGCGCGACCGCGATGCAGCAGGCGGCCGACGCGCTGGCCCAGATCGCCGTCGACCTGCAGACCATCGACACCACGCTGCACCAGCAGTTGCAGGCGATCGGCGTCAACTGGCAGAGCGACGCCTCCGACCTCGCCCAGCAGATGACCACCACGGCCGCCGCCTACGGTGGCACGGCCAGCGACACCGGCACCGCCGCGTCCGGCGGCGTCAGCCAGACCGGGGAGACGTTCTCCACTGCCAAACACGGGGTCCCCACGCCGAACACGCTGAACGGGCCGACCACGAACTCGGTCGGCGACAACCTGGTGCACACCCTCACTCTCACCGCGGTCACCACCGACCACGCGCAGCAGGTCGCGCAGACCAACGCCGCGCGCACGCAGGCCATCGACCACCTGACCAACTACGCCAGCGGCGCGCAGACCGCGATCAGCTCCTACACCGCGCCGCCGGTCCCGCCCGGTGTCAGCCTGACAACGTCCGCTGTGGACACTTCGTTGGGTCAGATGGCGGCCGTGCAGGGCCCCACCGGCGGGATTCCAGCGGTCAGCGGCGGGTCGCCGGGATCGGCCGGCGGTCCGATCAGCGGTGTCGCGCCCGGCGCCGGACCCGGCTTCACCGGGTTGCCTCCGGTCGGCGGCGCGCCCGGTGTGACGCCACCACCGGTGTCCGGCGGCGGCGGGAACCCGGTCATGCCCGGCCCGATCAGCGGCATCGGACCGAACGCGCCAGCACCGGGCACGCTCGGCGGCACCGCCAGCAACGTCGAGTCCGCGGCCGTGAGCAACTTCGCAGCGGCAGCGGAGGACGCCGGCGTCGCGGCGGTGGTCGCCGGTGGCGCGACGGCGGCCGCGGTGGGCGCGGGCTCGGACAACCAGCGGTCCGGCCGACCGGTCTCAGCCGACAAGGGCGTGTTCAGCGAGGACCCGGAGTTCAAGGACGTCCCAGGGGTCGGCGGCGAACCCGCGCCGCCCGCCGAGGCGCCCAAGGCGCTGGTCTCGCCGGACGAGGCCGTCGGTGCGGCCGAGGCGAACGCCGCCGAGCGATTCACGTCCACCGCCGAGCGCGCCGAGCCGACCTTCATGCAACCGGCCACCGGTGGCTCACCCGGCGAGGACGACAAGACGCACAGCAGCAAGTACGTGCAGGGCGAGGACGTGTTCGGGGACGCCCGACTGGTCACGCCGTCGGTGCTCGGCGACGACCGCACCGAGCCGCCCGCCGGCGCGCCCGACAACAGCGCCGATGGCAGTGCCGACAGTTCCGAAACACTCGGCCCCGACGATTCGGGCGAGTAACCGTCGTGGGACTGCCCGGCACGGTCGTGCTGTCCACGACCGAGTTCGACGTGCTGTGGACCCGCGAGGGTCTGCCCGACCGGCACGTCGCCCTGGACGTGCCCAGCCCCGGCATCACGCGCGCGGCCCGAGCGGAACTGGTTGACCAGACCATGGCCGGGCTCGCCGAACGCGGACTGGTGGACAACGGCCGGGCCGAGCCGGAACTGGCCGAACGGCTTGCGCTGCTGGCTCATCCGCGACGGTCGATCGACGTCTGGCTGTGGGCCGACCGGCACGTGCACGCGCTGGCCGCCACCTCGGGCGAGCAGGCGATGCTGGCGGTGGTCGACCGGGACGAGGTGTTGCTGGTTCCCGCCCGCGACACCGCTTTCGCACCGACCGCGGTGTCGGTGGCCGGCGAGTGCCCGGCCGGCGACGGCCACGGCGTGACGGTGCCGCTGGATGTGCTGCGGGCCGCTGATCTCCAGGTCCAGGGCGACCCCAAAGCGTTGATCCTTGCCCTGGAACGGCGCGGGGTGGCGTTGAGCCAGGCGCAGGAGCTGAGCCGGATGTTCACCGGGATCACCCTGCGCGGCCAGTTCGGCGCGGAACGGACCCCGAGGGGTGCCCGACGTCGGCGGGCCGATCGGGTGGTGGCGTTCCACGACAACGAGCAGGGCCGCTACCTGTTCCTGACCAAGCCCGGCTGGGCGACCGTGACGCCGGCCGACAACGCCCGGCTGGCGATGGCGGTCGGCGAACTGTTCGATGATCTGTAGGCCGGACCGCACAATGTTGGGCAGCACAATGTTGAGCGGATCGGGAACCGTTTCACCGCCAGCGACGTCGTAACCACGTACCGAACGCGAGCCAAGGGGGTACCCGGCTATGGCAACAGCCAGCTACTCGGTCGCCGACATCGACCAGGCGCGCCAGGCGATCGGCGGCTCGGCCGGCAAGTTCGGCAGCGTCAGCGACGGCATTCCGCAGAACGTCGACGCCGGGATGTTCGGCACACTCGGCAACTCCGGTGCGGTGGCGCAGGCGGTCAGCGCGCTGTGCGATCAGTTGCGCACCGAGTACACGAAGGCCGAGAGCCTGGTCGGCGCGATCGAGCGGGCGCTCGACACGACCGGCCAGAACCACACGAACACCGAGCAGATCAATGCGCAGTCGTTCCGGATCCAGCAGAGGTGACCGGGCGCGGGTTGGTGGGAGGACGCTGTGACGGCACGAGATGACGTGGCGGCGCTGCCGGGTGGGGCCGGCGCCGGGCTGGCCCAGCAGGCCGAGGGGGTCTATACGGCCAATGCCGGCTCGATCCAGGCGCTGGCCGGCGAGCTGACCAACCTGGCCGGCGACGCCGACGGCGGCAACCAGGCGGTCACCAACGCGGTGAACGGCGTGCCGAGCTGGACCGGTGACGCGGCCACCGCGTTCCGCGGCTACATGGGCAAATTCTCCGCCGCCGGGACCGCCGGGCGCACCGCGCTCACCAACGGCGCGAACGCGATCAACGAGGCGGCCAAGACACTGTCGGACGGCAAGACCTCGCTGGAGAAGCTGTTCGAGCAGGTCCTCACCGACTACAACAACAACCTCAACACCGCGCTGCACGCGCTCGGCGCTTCGCCGACCCCGCAGCAGAAGGACACCGCGGAGAAGGAGGCGGCGCAGAAAGCCGTCTCCGACAACACCGGCGCGGTGACCGGCGCGATCAACAACATCAACACCGGGCTTTCCACCGCGGCCGCCGACATCGGCAAGGCCGGCACCGGCTTCTCGCCGACGTTCTCCAGCATCAACCCGCCGGGTGGAGCGTCGACGCCACCGCCGGGCGGCCCGATTCCGCTGGGCGGCACCGCGCCATCCGCGGCCACCGCCGGGTCGAGTTCGGGGGGCGGCGGAGGTGGGGGCGCCGGTGGTGGCGGCTCGCAGCACCACGGCAGCGGCGACGGGTACAGCGGTTATGGCGGCGGTGGTTCCGGCGGAGGCGGGGGCGGCGGGGCCGGTGGTATGGGGTCGAGCGGCGGCCCGCCGAGCAGCCCGCCGCCGGGCAATGTCCAGCAGTGGATCGACCAGGCCATGCAGGTCCTGGAGCAGAACGGCATTCCGGCCAACGAGCTGAACGCCAACGACATCTGGACGATCATCCAGCACGAGTCGGGCGGGAATCCGAACGCGATCAACCTGTGGGACAGCAACG
Source organism: Pseudonocardiaceae bacterium (assembly GCA_035552275.1). Lineage (GTDB taxonomy): Bacteria > Actinomycetota > Actinomycetes > Mycobacteriales > Pseudonocardiaceae > DASVLX01. Next base: position 19,311 of record DASZLR010000279.1, read on the forward strand.
CGCAGGCCGGGCATCCGTCCAAGGGCCTGATGCAGTGCATCGACTCGACGTTCAACTCGAACAGCCTGCCCGGCCACACCAACATCTACAACCCGGTGGACAACATCGTCGCCGGCGTGCGGTACGCGCTGGGGCGCTACGGCTCGATCGAGAACGTGCCCGGCATCCAGGCCGTGCACAGCGGCGGCCACTACGTCGGCTACTGAACCGACGTCAGTACGCGACCAGGGCCTTGATGTTGATGCTCAGCGGGAAAGGTCGTTCGACGTCGAATCGGCCGGTCACGGTGTCCACGGTGCGATAGTCACCGTCGATCAGCTCATACGCGGTCAACGTCGGCCCACCGTCAGGGTCAATGATCCAGAAGTATGGGATTCCGGCCCGCGCGTACTCATTGAGCTTGGTGACGTTGTCAAGCCGACGAGAACCAGGCGAGACCACCTCCATCGCCAACACGACATCGGCCGCGTTGAGATATTCGGGTGTTTCCTTGAGCCGGTCAACCGAGATGAGCACGACATCCGGCGCGCGGACGGTCGCCGGAGTTCGCGGCCCGATCACGACTTCGACCTGGTGGATGGACTCCCATCCGGCCGGCAGCTGGTCATCGAGTTGTCGGCAGAGCAGCATGACCACCCGCTGGTGGCGCGTTCCGCTGTGCGGGCTCACCTGCACCACGCCTTCGGCCAGTTCGTAATACCGGCTGGTGTCCTCGGGCATGTCCAAGTACTCCCGCAGGCTCAGTAGATCATCGGCCACGGCGGGCAGTTTTCCACAACCGACGATGGAAAACGGCTCGTAGGCTGGCGGTCGTGTCTGAGCTGCCCGAACTT